>CAZJNQ010000041.1:15789-26530 GCA_964547475.1 uncultured Porphyromonadaceae bacterium | reverse complement strand
AAGCAAGCGTAGCTGGCTTCTGTTTTTGGAACGGCCTCAAAGCTTGCTTTGAGAGATGTTCCAAAAACAGAAGCACACCTCCGCAGGAGGTAAAACGCAACTGACTTTTGGAACTTCATACTTTAGGGATCATGCCGACCGCAGGGAGGCATAATCCCTGGAGAATGGCAAGGCAGACTGTTGGTCGTTTCCACCCAGGCGATCATGCCGACTAACGGGAGGCATAATCATAAAGAAAAAGGCTGAGGATTTCCTCAGCCTTTTTCTTATAGCAATAACAGTCTGGCTTAGTTGGAATCCCAGAAAATCTTGGTGTTCAGGTTATCCTTATCCTTAACTGTATTGTAATTGGCTTCATTCAGGTCCTTTTCCGATTGAGGATAGAGCCAGCGGACTGGCGGAACCTGCTGCTGACTGGTCGGGTCGGCGGCGAAAGTCAGGACCGGCGCATCCAGGCGGCGATATTCAGCCCACGTTTGGGGCATCTGAGCCAGGCCTGTGTTGATCCATTTCTGGGTGGCAATCAGGGCAATCTTATCGGCATTGCCATCCCATTTGACACCATTACCGTTAATGTAAGAGGTAATGTCACCGGTGCTGGGCTTGTCGAGAGGTGTTCGGTAAGTGCCTGTTCCGTTGATGTTGAAATAGAGATCAATGGACTGTTCGATACCTTTTTCATAGGCATCTTTGGCATTTCCTGAAGCGTACCCTTTCTGGAAAGCTTCAGCTTTGATGAAGCTGACCTCTGCCGAAGTGATAATAAAGCCCGGGAACAGGTCGTTACGGGTGAATGATGAGGTGTCGTACCTTGAGATCAGGCCGTTGGTCAGCTTGGTGTTCTGATCCGTTTCATTGTCCATGGGATTCAAACCGACATATTCACCGTTCACGTTTGGATCGAACATAGCCGGTAGCCTGGGATCGCCGTTGTCCACCATGTTTTTCACCAGGGTATACGGAGCGATATCATATTGTCCCCAGGTTTCCATCGCCTGACGGATGCCGCCTGTTTTACTCGACGTGGTGGCATACATGTCAGGACCACCTGCATCATTCATGATGTTTTCGGCATTGGACTCGATTACCGGGTACGTTCCGGGATCTCCCAGAATCTCAGCAATTTCGCTTTGAGCCCGAGTTGTTAAAACCGAAGAAACACGCATCAGCATGCGGAGGCGCAATGAGTTGCAGTATTTCTGCCAGAGGCTGATGTTCCCATTGTTGAGGAAATCTTTTTTGGCGAGAAGACCGGCATAGAAAGCCGGGACCTGGATCGTAGCCAACTCATCAGCGATGGATTTCAGGTCATCGAGCATGGTGGTGTAAATGGTCTGAGCATCATCGTATTTCGGCAGTGCGTCATCGAGATTCCCGATACTTCTGACCATACCGGCTTCAGTCCAGGGAATGTCGCCATAGAGATCAACCACCTGCTGCGTTTGGTCATAGAAGAAAATCTTCGCAGCGATCATGAAGATCTTCAGCTCGGCTTTTTCAGCATCGGTTTTTTTGTCATATAATGACTCCATGACCCTGAATTGAGTGACCAGGTTATAATACTGGTTCCATCTCCAGTCCATGGCTGCTGCCGGGGGAATATACTGGTCTTTCCCGTTGAACCAACCCATGGTATGGGTATAATGCCCGAGGGTGGGCTGTTCAACCACAAAGAACCTCCAGTACCAGGGCAGGACAACCTCATTGGCTGTGGAAAACACCCCGGGTAGGAAGTTTTCAACAGAGGCTATGGACGATTTACTCGGATCCGGGTAAAGCGTCTCCAGTTCGCTTTTCTTGCAGCTATTGATAAGGATAGCCAAAGAAGCGAAAACCATCAGTGCTATATATATTTTCTTTTTCATATCTCTGAATGTTTATCAAGTTTAGAAGCTTGCATGTATGGAGAATCCCAGGCTTCTGGAGGCAACCGACGAACCGTCGACCACTGCTGCGCTGATCCAGTTGGTACCCAGAGTGGTTTCAGGGTCGAAGTCTTTAAAGGTTCTGTAGAGGTAAAAGAGGTTTCCACCTACCAGAGAAATGCGGATATTGCTGCAGCCCAGTTTTTGTGCAAAGCTGGCCGGCATATTATATCCGACAGCCAGTTCCCTGAATTTGACATAGTCGTTTTTCTTGATCGAAAGGTCGTAACGGCTGTAGGGTATACCCCAGGACGGGTTGGCGCCCCAGGTGTAAACATTCAGGTAGTAATTGGCTGCGTCCACGATTACATTGTTCTGGGTTCCGTCGGGTAGTACGCCATCCAGGATCACGCCATCATGGAACACGATTTCCCCGTTGGGGCCGGTTGCGCCGGTGAAAGCGATTTTCTTGCCTGTCGGGTCCTCACCGGCAGCTCCTGTGTATCCTTCAATATAGTAAGATACACCACCATGAGCTTCATCGCGGTATTGCAAGGTTTCCTCGAACATCCCGGCACCCGTCATGTAATGCGAAGCAATGGATACCACTTTGCTGCCCAGGTTGTAGTCGATGGTAAAATCAACAAAGAAATTCTTGAATTCCATATAGTTGCCGAAACCACCGACAATCTTGGGCATCACGTTACCCACACTCTGCATTTCATCGAAATTGATCTGGTAGAGACCGTCAACCGGATCGACGATGTAGTTGCCATTATCGTCCGTTTTGGGCAGGTAGCAGATAATATCACCCATAGGCTTGCCAGGTTCGGAAATGATTTTGGCTGCATCAGCATCTATGCTCCGGTGGGTCAGGCGATCGACTCCTTCCATTAGGCTGACCACTTCATTCTTGTTGAACATGAAGTTAGTGTTGACGTCCCAGCGGAAATCCTTGGACTCAACCGGGGTGGCATAAATCCGGCCTTCAAAGCCGACATTTTTCAGTTCACCGACGTTGGCCAGCATGGTGCTTGCTCCGACCGTTGTCGGTACGGAAAGCTGCAGGATCTGGTCAACGATCCGGTTGTGGTAAAAACTGGCTTCAAAACCCAGGCGGTTGCCGATGAATTTCATTTCAAGGCCTGCCTCAAATTCCTTTTTCTTTTCCGGGCGGATGAAATCGTTTCCATAGCTCGTTGATACCGAGTTGTAGACAATTCCGTTGATGGTGCCCTGGTTGTAAGCGTTATTGGCTGCATAGAGGGTCGGGGCGTTACCGACAATCCCGTAACCTAAACGTACCTTGCCATAGTCAATCCATTCCGGCAAAGAGAATGCGTCGCTGAAAATAAAGCTGGCATTGATCGAAGGATAGAAGAAGGTATTGCTGGCCGGGGGCAACGTGGAGGAAGATTCCTGACGGCCCGTCAGTTCCAGGAAGGCATAATCCTTGAAGCTGAAGCTGGCCGTTCCGAAGAAGGCATATTTCAGCAGCTCGGTGTAGGAAGCGTTACCGTTTTTCGTTCCTGTATTGACGCTGGCGTTGATGTGGAACCAGTTTTCCGTGCTTAAACCTCCCGAAGTCCAGACGCTGGTGCCTTTGTAAACTTCCCTGCGGCTGATGAACCCACCGTTGACGGTCAGACCGAAATCGTTCCCGATTTTTGTATCATAGGTCAGGATAGCATCGGTATAGGTGTTGGAAAGCTTGTCTGAATTCATGGTGTAGGAACCCGAATTGCCGATGCTGATGGGATATTCGTTCGGGTTGCGCTGTTCGGTTGAAATAGCCGTGAAGTCGTTGCCGATCCTTCCCCTGAACGTTAGACCTTTGAAGATGTTCCATGTAGCTGTGGCACTGGAGATCAAGCGATCCTGATACTCTTCGTTTTTCTGGTTCAGAGTTCTCCAGAAAAAGTCGAGCAGGTCGAGTCCCCTCATGCTGTAGATGATGTTTTCATCCGGGGTGGCGCTGGCTGAGCTTCCCGTCCTGTAATAGTAACCTTTGCTGGTCTGATATTTATCCAGGTACCAATCTGCATCATCGAACCGGCTTAGGAATCCGCCATAGTTATTGGTGATGCGGCTGATCCTGTAGGTACGGTTCAGGGTATACTGGTTGATGTAGTTGACTTTCAGGTCCAGTTTCAGGTTTCTGTGAAGGTTCAGGGTGGAGGTGATGTTGAAGTTGTTTCTGTTATGGCTGCCTCCGCGCTGGGTTCCCTTGTAATCCAGACGGGTGTATGAAAAACGGAAGCTGCCGAAATCACCGGCTTTGCTGACAGCGACGTTGGCAGTCGAATTCATCCCATTGGTAAACAGGTTCCGGTAGTTATCGGGCTGTGCAACATAGGGATGGATCTTGTTGTCCCAACCGATCACGTCACGGTTGTCAAAAGCCGGACCGAACTGTGCATAAGCCCTGTAGATCGGGCGGTACATGTCACCATCATAGGTCTTGTAAGTACCTGAAGCTTCATCGTAATACTTCGGATTGGTGACTTTGAGCCAGCTGTTGGCATCGGATCCGAAAGCCAGTACGTTGGTTCCCAAGTCATATCCCGGGCCGTACTCGTTCTGGAAATTCGGTAATGAGGTGGGAGTTTCGACCATGTACAGGTAATTGGCTTCCACACCCAGTCCCTTTTGCCGGGTGCCTTTTTTGGTAGTGATCACGATCACCCCGTTAGCGGCTTCAGAACCGTAAAGGGCTGATGCCGAAGCTCCTTTCAGGATCGAGATGTCTTCGATATCCTGAGGGTTAATGTCAATCAGGCCATTACCCCGGATTCGCTGGTCGCCCCAGTAATCCGAGTTGTTGGCTTCGCCGTTCCTGATCGGAACACCGTCAACCACAATCAACGGCTGGTTGCTGTAGTTGATCGAGTTCATCCCCCTGATGTTGATGGACACAGCACTTGTTGCGCCACCGGGAGCTGTCTGTATCCTGACGCCGGCTGCCTTTCCGTACAAGGCAGATCCGAAGTTGGGCGAGCCAACCTTGGTGATCTCCTTTGCATCGATCTTGCTCACGGCATAGCCCAAAGCCTTCTGGGCTTTACGGATACCCAGGGCGGTAACAACCACTTCACCCAGCTCCGTGGCTTCTGAAACCAGGGCCACATCAATGGTGGGGTTGTTGCCGACCGCCACTTCCTGGGACGAATAACCCAGGAACGAGAACACCAGTACACTGCCTCTGTTAACGGAAAGGGAATAAACTCCGTTAGCATCAGTAGCGACACCGGTGGTCGTGCCTTTTACCGACACGTTAACCCCGGGCAGTGTTTCATTGGTTGCCGAATCGGTAACCCGGCCACCGACCCTGAGTTGCTGTGCGTAAACGCTTGCGAACATAAAGAATGCGGTCACAAAAAATGTGATGCACTTCTTCAAGCTTAGTTTGCTACTCATAGGAAATAGTATTTGGTTAAACAATAATAAATCCTTGTTCACGTCGGAATCAGCCGACAAAAGAATCTCATTCAGCGTTTAGGCTTTGAAACGAATTTCAGGTTCTCTTCACGTATCAGCAAATATAAAAGGAAAAAACACCTTTTAATAAAAAAACATCCGAAATATAAGGTTTCAAACGATGGAGATCGTGATTAGGAATGAACTAACCCGTTGTGGGCCAATGGGCCGGGTTGGCTGCACCCAGGGTGCTACAGCAACAAGTTTTTATACTTTTTATATTTTATATTGTATCCTGATGCACGAACGGGATCCGGATGATAGGTGGCGTCAAATCCCTGCGACATGACCTCCATCGCCTGCTCGACACTGTCGTACAGGCCGGCCACGGTGGCCGCAAACATGGCTGCCCCCAGTGCGCATGCCTGGTCAGCTGACGCGACCCGGATATCGGTATTCATGACATCGGCCAAGACTTGCATGACAAAAGGTGATTTCTTAGCTACTCCTCCGATCGCAATCACATCCCGGATAGGTACGCCTTCATCCCTGAACCGCTCTGCAATCGCACGACTGCCGAATGCGGTTGCCTCGACCAGGGATTTGAAAATCATGCCCGCATCCGTTCCCAATGTCAGTCCGGAAATAGTCGCTTTTACCGTCTGGTCGGCATCGGGTGTCCGACGGCCGTTGAACCAGTCGGTAGCCACCGGAATGGAATCGTCATCAGGCAGTTTGACCGCCTCCTCGGTCAGCCTGTTCAGGATGGAATCTGAAATACGATCCCTCTCCTCAGGATCGCTGACAAACTGAAGTGGCCAGCTCATCAGGTTCTTAAACCAGGCATAGACGTCCCCGAAAGCCGATTGCCCGGCTTCCAGGCCGATCAGCCCGGGAACGATGGATCCATCCACCTGTCCGCAAATTCCCCTTACCAGCTTCCCTTTCATGTCGGCATAAGGGGCGACCAGCATATCGCAGGTAGAGGTTCCCATGACCCGAACCAGCGAATAGGGTTTAATGCCGCCGCCAACTGCTCCGATATGGGCGTCAAATGCCCCCGCTCCGACAGCGATTTTTCCGGCAAGGCCAAGACGATCAGCCCATTCCCGTGTAAGATATCCGACCCGGTGATCAGCCGGGAAAGTATCCCTGTACAAATGTTTACGAAGCGATCCAAGTGCCGGGTCCAGGGTGTTCAGGAACTCCTCCGACGGCAGGCCTTCAAATTCTTCATGCCACATGGCTTTATGCCCGGCGGCACAACGGCTTCGCACCACCTCTTCCGGTTTGGTATTACCAGTGAGGATGGCCGGCATCCAGTCGCAATGTTCAATCCATGACCAGGCCGCTGAACGGATTTCAGGATCTTGCCTGAGCACATGGAGCACCTTTGCCCAAACCCATTCCGAAGAATAGATACCCCCTTCATATTTCGTGTAGTCAACACTCCATCCGGCAGCCAGGTCGTTGATCTCCGCCGCTTCCCTGACAGCGGTATGATCTTTCCACAATATAAACATGGCATCCGGATGACCGGCGAACTTGTCCAACAGGGACAATGGAGTTCCCGACCGGTCGACGAGTACCGGAGTGGAACCGGTGGTGTCGAAGGAAATACCGGTGATCCGCGCATTCGTTCCCGGGGGCGCCTGGGCAATCGCTTTCCGGATGACCTCGGTCATTGATTCCAGGTAATCCTGGGGATGCTGACGGTATTGGTTCTTTTGCGGATTACAATAGAGGCCCTTCTTCCACCGCGGATACCAGCATACAGATGATGAAACCTCATGTCCGTTCGATGCGTCGACAATAACCGCGCGCACGGAATCGGTACCAAAGTCAAGGCCTAAAACATATGGGATCTGCATGATGATTTATTTCCAGAAATAAATATAGAACCCAATGACCACGGAAAGAATGATCACCGAATTGATGATATCCCACTTGTCATAGCTGGCGCGTGTGATGGCGCGCTGCTCGGGAGTTGATGAAAAATAGGTCAGACCGACAAGCCGTTCCGAAGGTACCCTGGGAGTGAGCAGGCTGATGATAACGATGGCCGCGATGCAGATGAAGAACAGGTAAATGCAGTAATGAAGCCAGTTGGGAGCCAGGAAGGTCCGGTAGATGATGTTCCCGGGATCAATGGATTTCTCAAAAATCTTAAGTCCCAGACGGATCATGCCGAGACTAAACCCGATGATCAACCCCCACATGCCTCCTTTGGCGGATGCCCTCTTCCAGAACACACCCAACAGGAAAACGGCGGCAATTCCGGGGGCTAGCAAGGATTGCACATCCTGCAGGTACTGATAGAGTACCTGTCCGAGTCCTTTCATGACCGGTATCCAGAGAACACCCAGGATGGTGACCACTGCCGTGGCAATGCGCCCGACTTTAACCAACTGCTTCTGACTGGCGAGCGGTCTGTATTTTTGATAGAAGTCCACGGTAAACAACGTAGCTGATGAATTGAACAAGGACGCCAGCGAACTCATCAGCGCGGCAAGCAGGCCGCCGACTACGATTCCTTTTAAACCGATCGGCAGCAGGTAGGAAACCATCGTGGGGAATGCCGAATCCGAACTCGACAAGGGCATCAGGCCTTTTTGATTAAGGGCGAAAGCGATCATTCCCGGGATCAGAAAAATGAAAACAGGCGTCAGTTTCAGGTAACCGCCGAATATGGCACCCCGGCGTGCCTGTTTCTGGTCACGACCTGACAGAACCCTCTGAACAATGTACTGGTCCGTACACCAGTACCAAAAACCGATGATGGCGGAACCGAGGATCACACCGGTCCACGGGAACTGCGGATCGTCTTTTGAACGGATGAGACTGGTCATGGAATCACCCAGCGGGGTGGTATGAGCCCGGCATATTTCCATCAATTCATTCCAACCACCCAGCTTGATCAATCCCATCACTAGTATCACAATGGATCCGATCAGCAGCACGGGAGTTTGTAAAATGCTCGTGAACAACACCGCTTTCATGCCCCCGAGAATGGTATATATTCCTGTTATCACGACTAAACCCACCGCACTGATCCAGAAGAAATCGATACCCATGAAGGATTCAATCCCCAGAACCTGCTTGAAAACGATCCCGCCTGCATAGACGGTGACGGCGACTTTGGTTAAAACATAGCTCACGAGTGAAATAATGGATAACAGGGATCGGGCTCCCTTGTTATACCTTTTCTCCAGGAATTCGGGCATGGTAAAAACCCCGCTCCGGGCATAAAAGGGAACGAAAACCCAGCCCAGGATCAGGATGATCCACCCATGCATTTCCCAATGGGCCATCGCCATCCCGGTAGAAGCTCCGGCGCCGGCCAGGCCTACAAGATGCTCCGAACCAATGTTGGAGGCAAAAATGGAGGATCCTATAGCAAGCCAGGTAGCATCCCTGCCAGCCAGAAAATAATCCGAAGAAGTATCCTCCTTCATCTTGCTCACCCAGATGATGATACCGACAAGAGCCAGGCCGAATAAGCCGAGCACAGTCCAGTCTAACCAATGAAAAGCTGCCATTTTGATTGAATTAATCGGTTTAGTTCAGCTGATGTCAGGCGAATTAAATGTTAAAACTACACTTTAATTCAACAACCGGAAAAATACAAAAAACTTCATTCCGATACTTGTCTTTCAAGTTTGGAAATTACCTTTAAACCGTTAAATAATTGAAACAGATGAAAAGCTCTTTTAACCGCAGGTCTTTTCTCCGGATATCGGCATTGACCGGAGCCTTCATGGGTATTCCCTCCTTAGCCCGGAGCAGCCGGGTTCCTGAAGTCGGGGAATTGCTGGACAGGATCGCAGCATCACCTGCTTCGCAGGGCAAGTCGGTCATTGGCCTCAAGGTGCCGCCTATCAGGCAGGTGCGGGTGGGGATCATCGGATTGGGCAACCGGGGATCGGGCATGACAACCCTCGTGGATGCCATTTGCCCGGATAAGGCAACGATTGTGGCCATTTGTGATGTTCAGGACCGGTATGCCGATGCTGCAGAACAACGACTGAAAAAGCGCGGCCAGAATCCGGTCGTTTATAAAGGAAGCTTGACGGTATGGAAAGAACTGGTCAGGCGGGACGATATCGACCTGGTCCTCATCTTTACCCCATGGGAAGACCATGTCCCGATGGCTCTGGAAGCCATGAGGAATGGCAAGCATGTGGCCGTTGAAGTTCCTTCCGCGATCACCCTTCAGGAGTGCTGGGATCTGGTGAATACCGCCGAAGAGTTGCAGTTGAACTGCATGCAGCTTGAAAACTGCTGCTATGGGAATGAAGAGCTATGGCTGCTGAATATGGCCCGCCAGGGTGTTTTCGGGACCATCACCTATGCAGAGGGCTCCTACATTCATAATCTGCGCAGCATGCTCTTCGACAAATCCTATTACAATATGTGGAGGATCCGCCACAATGCAGCCCGCGACGGAAACCTGTACCCCACTCATGGATTATTGCCGGTAACGCAATATTTAAATATTGACCGTGGCGACCGGATGGAAACCCTGGTCTCAATGAGCTCCCCGCAGGCTTCCATGACGGAGGTCTCGAAAACGGTCGATCCCTCCAACGAATTTTATAACCGGACCAATTTCAGGCATGGCGACATGAACACCAGCCTGATCAAGACCTCCAGGGGCAAAATGATCCATGTCTATCATGACATTGTCACTCCCAGGCCCTATTCGAGGAAAAACTCGCTGGCCGGCACTAAAGCCTGTCATGAAGGATACCCGAGCAGGCTTTGCATCGGTGAGAAGGGACATGATTGGCTCAAAGAGGCTGATTATAATGAATACCGCAAGAAGTACGACCATCCCATCTGGACCAGGCTGAAGGCAGAAATTGAGAAATACGGCGGTCATGGTGGCATGGACTTCGTGGAGATCTACCGCCTGATTGATAACCTCAACCGGGGTGTCCAGCTCGATATGGATGTTTACGACCTGGCCTCCTCCTGTGTGGTGACCCCGTTATCCGAAATGTCTGTGGAGCTCGGCTCAGTCCCGATGAAATTCCCGGATTTCACCCGCGGACGGTGGAAAGAAGAGAGGGAGCTGCAGATACTGATAGACTAAGGCAGAAGGCAGAGGGCAGAAGGGCAGGAAGGAAAGCCAGAAGGAATAAGAAAGAGGTTGCAGGTGAAGATCACTAACTCCGGGCTTCAATCGGGAGTTTCCTTTGCCTTTTGCCCTATGCCTTCCTCCTTTCCTTCCTGCCCTCCTGCCTTCCTGCCTTGATCACCTGTGCCCCCAGACTGAAGTCTGGGGTTAGGCATACCACCCCCTTTCTCCTTTCTCCTTTCTCCTTTCTCCTTTCCTTCCTGCCTTCCTGCCTTGATCATCTGTGCCCCCCCAGACTGAAGTCTGGGGTTAGGCATACCACCCCCTCCCTCCTTTCTCCTTTCTCCTTCCTCCTTCCTCCTTTCCTTCCTGCCTTCCT
>CAZJNQ010000041.1:0-15689 GCA_964547475.1 uncultured Porphyromonadaceae bacterium | reverse complement strand
TCCTTCCTCCTTCCTCCTTTCCTTCCTGCCTTCCTGCCTTGATCACCTGTGCCCCCCAGACTGAAGTCTGGGGTTAAACAAACAATTGAAATACAGTTATTTACTAAATTATTAATTATTTAAGAATTTTCCGCCATTTTACACTGAAAGTTCAACAAAACAGTATAGTTGCAAGGTCGGAATTATTTCAATATATAAATAACTGGATAAACACATAATCCAGCCACCCGGGTGGCTGGGGCTTATCCAGTAAGGGAGTTGGAAGGAATAATAATCTTAAATCGAAAACCTATGAAACGGATATTCTTTTTTTTCGTTATGCTGGGCTTACTGGGTTTGGGTAACCTGGTGCAGGCACAGGAGGTGAAAATAAACACCAACATGGTAGTTGAATCGGATGGCACAATCAGGACGGATGGCAATGCTACGGTGTGGGATGATCTGATGGTGTTTGCTGATGCAACAAGCAAGGGCGGAAGCAATCCACCGACGATGTCAACTGAGTTTAAAGATAATGGAAGCGCCAGCCAGGGAGTTTATGTTTGGATGTTTGCTTCTGGTACAGAGCAGGAAGTTTACTTCACCGTACAAATACCTCATGCCAGGAAAGCCGATTCCGACCTTTATCCTCATGTTCATTGGACCACCGTTACCGGAACTCCTTCCGGTAGCGACGTTGTCTGGGGCTTGGAATATACAGTGGTTTCAATTGGAGGAAGTTTCTCAAATACGACCATCATTACCGCTGGTTCGGTTATTGGCTCTATTTCCATATCCGGAACAGGCCAGCACCTGATCAATTCATTTTCGGCAATTGAAGGAACAGGACTTGGGATCAGCTCCGTTATTGTTTGCCGGTTATTCAGAAAGGTTGGGGATGCAGCTGATACTTTTGCTAATGCGGTTGGCTTACTCGGAGTTGACTTTCATTATGAAAAGGATACCGATGGGAGCCGGTCGGAGTTTACCAAATAAAGTATGAATGAATTTCGTACCTCATAAACCGTACGGAAATGAAAAACAATAAACTACCTATACTTCTGTGCCTGCCAGCCTGGCTTTTATTGCCACTTCACGGCATCCCTCAAGGCATAGACATCCCTGCCGGCGGTACAGTTACTGTAACGGGTGCTGCCACCATTGAACTGAGCAACCAGGGATTTGATAATGATGGGACCTATACCAAGGGAACCGAAACGGTGACTTTTTCCGGAACAACGGCCAAGTCGATAACCGGATCTTCAGCCACTTCGATGAATAATGTCACCATTTCGAATTCAGGTGGTATCACCGATGAGCTGTCCGGGACACTGACTGTCGGCACCCTGACGGTTTCAAGCACGGGCGCGCTGACGGTTAATTCGGAAAAAACCCTGACGACTACGACTTTTACCATCGAAAGTGACGCCTCGGGTAGCGGGTCCGTGATTGTTAGTGGTACCTTAAACGGAAATATCACCTACAAGCGCTATATGACCGGGAGCACATGGCATCTGGTCTCCTCACCGGTCGAAGATTGTTCCATCCAGACCTTTGTGGAAGCCGTTGGAAACAGCATTGCCACCAGCGGCGATAAATATGGTCTTGGGCAGTATACCGAAAGCAACAACACCTGGAGTATGTACACTACCGGAAATGTCGGCGGCGCTGGTAATTTCACCTCGGGGAAAGGTTATGAGGTGTATCGGAACTCAGATGGAACGGTAAGCTTTACAGGCACATATGTTGCCTCTGTAAATGACCTTGCGATTGCCCGTACAGCCGAGGGAACCAACAAAGGTTGGAATCTGGTCGGAAATCCATTTACTTCCTTCATGAATAGCAATATTAACGCCGGTGCATCAAATTTCCTGACTGCCAACAGCGGTGCCCTGGATGATAACTTTGAAGCGCTCTATTATTGGAACGGATCGGCTTATGCCACCATCAACCAGAGTACGGGTGCGACCACCTTTACACCCGGTCAGGGCTTCTTTGTCCGGTCAATCACCGGAGGTTCCAATGTTGATTTTACGAGTGCCATTCAGACCCATACGACCGGAACGTTTAAATCCGCCCAAATGCCGTGTCCCGAGATTGAACTGACAGCAGAGACCGGACAGAAGGCCAGCACAACGGTGATCCGGTTCCTTCCGGATATGACCCTGGGTCTGGATCCGGGTTACGATGCCGGTGCCTTTGAACAGAATCCTTCTTTTGGCGTCGCTACCAGGCTGGTGGAGGATAATGGGATCAATTTTGCCATTCAATGCCTGCCCGACCAGGAATATCAGGAGCTGACGATACCGGTTGTGCTGAATGCACAGGCAGGGTCTGAAGTAACATTCAGGGTAAAAGGAACTAACCTGACCGGGTTAAATGATGTATACCTCGAGGACAGGTTGACCGGACGGTCCATACACCTGGATGATTCCGGGAATACCTTATCCGTTAGCCTGGAGGAATCCGCATCCGGAACCGGGCGCTTCTATATTACCAACCAATTGGGTTCCACCGGTATCGGGAGTGAGAAGACCAATCCCATAAAAGTGGTTGCTATTCCCTCACAGAATACCATCCGTGTTCTTGGCACCCTGACGCTGCCGGTACAAGCGAGAGTATATGACATGCACGGCAGGGTCTTGGCTTCTGTCACCCTGACTGATGAGACGGTTAATGAGTTCCGGTTCGACCAGATGACCAGCGGGATCTACCTCGTGCAGATCCGTTCGGGGAAGGATATCATCAGGGAAAAAATCAACTGGGTGCGGTAATTAAAGAAATAATGAAGGGTATGAAAAAGAATAAGATAGCGGGCGAAGAAACCAGGGAGATGACCCTGACCAGAAAAGAAGCTCTGGCAAAAGCAGGCAAATACGCCCTGTTTACCGCAGCCGGATCCATGTTGCTGCTGTCTCCGAAAAAAGCTGTAGCTGGTTCGGAACCGACGGTACCCGGGTGGGGTATGAGTAAGGAAAAGCAGGAATTTAAAGAACCAGCATCTGGTAAAAACCGTATAAATCAGGAACCTGCTGGATCGAAAACGAATTTAGGTTAAGACATAACGACCAGCTACCTTTATACTGTTATTTGGGTCAGATGTTTTTTAAGATAAAACCCCTTGTAACAGTACTGATAGTATTATTATCAGCAACTCCTTGGTTAATAGGGAATGGGGAATCAGATATCCATTCCCCGTGGCCTGAGATAGTGTTGACTGCCACATCCGGCACTAAAACCAGTTCGACCGTGATCCGGTATATCCCGGGCATGACCCGTGGCCTGGATCCCGGATATGATGCCGGTGCGTTTGACCAGAATCCGTCGTTCGGGATATTTACCCGCCTGGTGGAGGATAACGGCATTAATTTTGCCGTCCAATGCCTGCCCGACAATGATTATGAGAACCTCGTGGTTCCGGTCGGGCTGAATGCTGCAGCCGGATCTCAAATCCTTTTCACGGCAAGTGTTTCCAACCTTCCCGTTGGCAGGAAGGTATGTCTTGAAGATAAGCTTACAGGCCAGTTCAATCGACTGGATGAAGCCGGAAGCTCCTATTCCGTACTCTTATCAGCGGCCAGCCAGGGTGCGGGACGTTTTTATATTCATACCAAGACGGCAGGGCTTGCTGATGCTGTTCAGTCCCTTTTGCTTCCACTCAATGCAAACCTGATTGCTGATGGCTTAAGTACACAAGTACTGACGGTTTTAGCGAGGGATGCTTCCGGAAATTACCTGGTCAGGGGCGGCTCGGCGGTACTCATCACCAAAGCCTCGGGAATCGGTTCTATCAGTTCGGTAACTGATATTGGTAATGGTACTTACACAGCCACTGTGACCTCTCCGACAGTTTCCGGTTACGGGACTTTTGTTGCCACGCTGGATGGAAATCCTGTCAAAAGCGGAACGGAAAGCCAGACGGAGGTTAGCATCACTTATACCCCCGGTCCTGCCGATGCCGGACAATCAACCTTAACACCGGTCAGCGCAAATCTCATGGCCGATGGAACCAGTACCCAGGTATTAACGGTTCAGGCCCGGGACGCTTTTAGCAACCCTCTGACGAGCGGGGGGGCAACCGTTCTGATCACCAAAGCCTCCGGGAGTGGAACCATTAGTAATGTTACCGACAACAATGACGGTACCTACACGGCTACCGTGACAGCACCGTCCAGGATCGGTTCAGGCACTTTTATCGCCAGCCTGAATGGATTGCCGGTGAAGAGCGGGACAGATGTTCAGACTGTAGTCACTGTAAACTATACCGTTGTAATCAAATCGAGTACCGGAAACGGATCCTGGTTTAATGACGGTACCTGGATTCCCCCAGGCATACCCACAGAGCTGACCCTGGTAAGGATTAACGGTACGCACTCGGTAACAGTGGGTCAAAAAGGAGCTGTTTGCTTCAATCTGATGATTGAACCGGGAGGGGTATTGACTATCACTCCCGGAAACAGTATGACGATACTGGGGGACTTAAGCAATGCCGGAAGTCTGATCATTGATTCGGATGCACTCAACAGCGGATCCCTTATCACCCGGGGCACTGCATCAGGAAATATTACCTACAACAGGTTTATTACCGGAGGCAATCAATGGCACATGGTCTCCTCTCCGGTCAAAGGGCAGTCTGTCCGCGACTTTATCCTGGCCGGTGAAAACAGCATATTGGCAGAAGAAAACAAATATGGCCTGGGCCGGTTCGTTGAAAACCAGCACGACTGGCTTTGGTATACAACCTGGAATATCGGATCTGCCGGTGATTTTATACCCGGCCAGGGGTATGAAGCCCAAAGATCCGGTAACGGAACAATCACCTTTCGGGGGACCATCGAGCCTTCGGTTTCAATTGGAGTGACGCGCAGCGTTGGAGACGATCCCGGGTGGAACCTGATAGGGAATCCCTATACCTCATTCCTGCATGCAAATTCCGGAGCCGACGAAAGCAATAATTTCTTGTCAGCGAACAGACAGTCACTTGAACCATCACATGTAGGAATCTATTATTGGAATTCTTTAACATTTGACTATGAGCCGGTAAATCACTCTTCTCCGGAAGACTGGATCGCGCCGGGCCAGGGTTTCTTCATTGATGCATCAGCATCATCCCTGATAAACTTCCCGGCTGCCATCCGGACCCATGAATCAGGATCTTTTAAAACTTCCCCGGCATGGCCGGAGATTGAACTGAATGCCGCGACGTCCTATAAGAACAGTAAAACAGTGATCCGGTTCAATCCGGGTATGACCGGGGGCTTGGATCCGGGCTATGATTGCGGCACTTTTGACAAGGAACCGTTTTTTGGCATCTATTCACGATTGATCGAGGATAATGGGGTTAATTTCGCCATCCAGTGTCTTCCGGATGACTTCGAAAACCTGACCATTCCCATTGGCCTGAAAGTTCCCGGAGCGTCGCACCTGGTTTTCAGGGCCAACACCTGCAACCTGGGTCCTGGTATCAGGGTTTATCTGGAAGACCGCTTATTGAATGTTTTCACGCGACTGGATGAAACCGGAAATTCCTATACTGTTTTTCTGGAGGAAGGCAGTGAAGGAACCGGCAGGTTTTTCCTGGTTACCAATCCAGCCAATCTGGAAGTCCCTCTTGAGAGGATCAGTCAGGTTTCGATAATTCTCATACCACGGGAGCAAAAAATAAGGTTATCAGGCACAGTTGATTGGCCTGCCAGAGTTACGGTTACTGATATCTCCGGCAGGATCATTTCCTCTGAACGATTGGCTGGAGCAATCAACAATGAGTTATACCTGAAATCCATCCGGAACGGTTTATATATTGTGTCGGTCAAAACTCCCACCGCCACCGTCACCCAAAAAATCGCCTGGGTGAAGTAGTCAAACTTTTTGACTTTCAAGGGAATATTCAATCCAGTCCATAAAATAAAATCATCTGTTCACAAGTCATTTACAATCATTTGATTAATTAATTGTCATAGTGATCACAAATCATTATCATTGAAAAATCGGAAATCTGATCTTTGGTTTAATTATCTAGGCCTCCTGCATGATATCGGAGCTAAAATGTGCAAATTTGATATTCAGACGAATAGGAAAGGATTGGACTGTATCTGGTTTACGATTCGGTACTTTATTGCGGACAATCTCTTGTTGGTTCGATGATGGTTTTCGGTATGACTGTAATCGGGCTTGTTTCGGGATGCTGTTGGTGGAAATTAATTAAAAGATCCCGGAAGAACCGAGACAAAAGTTATGCAGAATAAAATCTGTCATAAAATTTTGTTTATCAGTCGCAGCTTATTCCTGGTTGCGGTTTACTTATTCCTCGCTGCCGGCAACAAAACCTGGGGCCAAAGTGACAATACCTGGAATGGAACAACCAGTGACTGGAGCACAGCCGGTAACTGGTCAGGCGGCGTTCCATCTACGCTATCAAGGCTGGTCATACCTACCGGCCTTTCGAATTATCCTGTTATTGGCGATGGCATTTCCGCAGCATGTAATTATATTAAAACACTGGGAGATGGAGCCTCCATTTCCAGTTTAGGGACCGGGTCCTTGACTCTCAATGCCAGCGGAATAACCACGGTAACTGGAACGGCGACCGTATCCTGCCCAGTGGGGGGGCATTTAATGTAACCAAAAGCGGTGCGGGTACTTTAGTATGGGGGGGTGCCAATACCTACACCGGAACGACCACGATAAGCAACGGCATTCTGAAGATTAACAACGCTTCTGCTTTAGGCACAACAGCCGGTGGAACATCCATCGCCGGCACCACAGTTCTTGATCTGAACGGGATCAATTATACTGCTGAGGAAGCACTGACAGTTAGAGGAACCGGTGAATCCAGCGGAGGTGCTGTGATCAACAGCTCATCAACCGGGGCTGTTTTTGCCGGTCTGATCACAATAGCTACCAGCTGCAGCATTGTCGGGGGAACGGGTACCATTTCCCTAACCAACACCGGGACTATCACCGGTGCCGGCTTGAACCTGACTTTGGGAGGTGACCAGGGAGGAACCCTGGCCAGCATCCTGGGAACTACGAGTGGTGATCTCACCAAGGAAGGCAACGGTACCTGGACCCTATCGGGAACCAATACCTATACCGGTAAGACGACCATCAGTGCTGGCACCCTGAGTGTGGAAACTATTGGTAACGGAGGAGTTGCAGGCAATCTGGGTGCAGCAACGAATGCCGCTGCCAATCTTGTATTGGCAGGAGGTACATTGAAATATACGGGGGCTACGGCCTCGACTGACAGGAATTTCACATTGACTGCCGGTACAACCTCTTCAATTGAAGTTCCCGCCAATATCCTGACGATCTCAGGTGCGAGTACGGCTACCACCGGGGCTCTGACAAAATCCGGAGCCGGAACCCTATTGCTTTCCGGGTCGAATTTATATACCGGTGCAACGACCGTCAGCGCGGGAACTCTTAAAATCGGGGCTGCCGACAGGATATCAAATTCAAGCGCCTTAACGGTCAATGCAACATTCGATATGGCCGGTTACAGTGAAACGGTAAGCTCGCTGGCGGGTAGCGGCACGGTGACCAGCAGTGCGGCAGGCTCCCTATTGCTCACGGCTGGAACCTCGACAGATACCGAATTTTCCGGTATCCTGGAAAACGGCAGCGCTACTACCATCGGGTTGACGAAAACTGGCGATGGTACCCTAACCCTGTCGGGAGCCAATACTTACACGGGATTAACCACGGTAAGCGCCGGTACCTTAAAGCTTAACAATACATCTGCACTGGGCACAACTGACAATGGAACCTCAATTACCAACAATGCGATTCTTGACCTTAACGGCATCAATTACTCAAATGCTGAAGCCCTGACGGTTAACGGCGATGGAAGCAGCGGTGGATCTGTGATCAACAGTTCTGCAACCGGTGCAACTTTCGGTGGCTTGATTACGCTTGGCAGCGCCAGCAGGATTGATGGTGAAGCGGGAACTATTACCCTGAGCAATACCGGAACGATAACAGGAGCAACATTCGGACTCACATTGGGTGGTGCTGCCGGTGGAACACTGGCCAGCGTACTGGGAACAACTTCGGGGACGCTTACCAAGGCCGAAGCCGGCACCTGGACCTTGTCAGGACTAAACTCCTATACAGGAATTACAACTATCAGCGCAGGAACGCTGAGTATCAATACGATCCAGAATGTCAGCGGAGGTAACAGTTCATTGGGGGCACCGACTTCGGTAGCCAACGGCACAGTATCCATAGCGGGTTCCGCTACCCTCAAATATACGGGCAGCGGTCATTCATCCGACCGGGTCATGGCATTGACCAGCGATGGAGCCATTATTGATGCCTCAGGTTCGGGCACTCTGACTCTGACCGGTGGTGTTACCGGTGGCGGTTACAACCTCGAACTAACCGGCACAGGAAGCGGCATCGAGAGCGGTATTATTGCAACCGGAGCCGGCACATTTACCAAGAGCGGATCGGGTTCCTGGACCCTTACAGGTGCCAACACCTTTACAGGTGCAACAACTATCAGTACAGGAACATTAAAACTGGGTGCTTCGAACCGGATCTCGGATTCCAGTCCTTTGACCGTTAATGCAACTTTTGATCTGGCGGGGTACAGTGAGACCGTGGAATCCCTGGCAGGATCAGGGACTGTTACCAGCAGTGCGGCGGGCTCCCTGACACTCACCGCTGGAACTACCACCGATACGGAGTTTTCCGGTATCCTGGAAAACGGCAGCGCTACTGATCTTGCTTTCACGAAAACGGGAAGTGGTACCCTTACATTATCCGGGGCAAATACATACACAGGACTGACAACTGTCAGCGATGGAGTGCTGAAATTGAACAATACCGCCGCCCTGGGATCCATCGCCGGTGGAACCTCGATTACAAGTGGTGCGGTGCTGGATTTGAACGGTGTCAATTACACGGTTGAAGAACCACTGACAATAAACGGTACAGGTGAAAGCAACGGAGGGGCTGTGCTGAACTCATCCTCGACCGGAGCCACCTTTGCCGGATTGATCACTCTGGGAAGCGTGAGCCGGATTGATGGTGAAGCAGGTACGATTACCCTGAGCAATACCGGAACGATCACCGGTGCTACTTTTAGTCTCACCCTGGGTGGTGCTGCAGGCGGTACTCTGGCAAGTGTTTTGGGTACCACTTCCGGTACCCTGACCAAACTTGAAGCCGGAACCTGGACCCTGACGGGCGCCAGTACCTATACGGGGGCAACTGCCATAACACTTGGCACGATAAAAGTAGGCAAGGCGGGGGGAGCTTTACCCGATGCATCAGCAGTAACTGTAACAGGGACTTTAGACTTGGCAGGCAACAATGAAACCGTAGGCTCCATTACAGGTGCCGGAACCATAACCAGCAGCGCAGAGGGTACAATGGTTCTTACCTCAGGAGGCGATAATACCAGCACAACATTTTCCGGAACCCTTCAGAATGGAACCGGAACGGCAGTGGGGCTCACGAAAGCGGGAAGCGGAACCCTGACACTATCCGGGATTAATACTTATACAGGAGTGACTACTGTCAGTGTGGGAACTCTGAAACTTGCAAACACAGCTGCTCTGGGTGCTGTTTCGGGAGGAACGCTGGTCAGCAGTGGTGGGGTTCTTGACCTGAGTGGATTGACCTATACATCTGAAGAACCTTTGACACTGAATGGAACAGGAATATCAGACGGTGGTGCCTTAATTAACAGCTCCTCCACGGGGGCCACTTTTGCGGGATTGATCACGCTGGGCAGCGCCAGCAGCATTGTAGGGGGTACAGGCACGATCAGCCTGAGCAACACCGGAACCATAACGGGTGCGACTTTTGGATTGACCCTGGGCGGTACCAAAGGAGGTACCTTATCCAGTATTCTCGGCACCACATCCGGTACCCTCACGAAAAGCGGTTCGGGCACATGGACTCTTTCGGGAGCCAATACCTATACCGGTTTGACAACCATTAGCGCGGGAACTCTGAAGTTGAATAATACATCCGCCCTGGGAACAGTGGCCTCCGGGACTGTCGTTTCGGCTACAAATGCAGCCCTGGATCTGAATGGCGTCACTCTGGGAATTGCTGAAGACCTGACATTGAACGGAACGGGTATTTCCGATGGCGGCGCTTTAATGAATTCCGGAGCTGCTGCTGAATATACGGGTTTGGTAACACTGGGCAGCGCAACGGACATAGTCGCGGGAACAGGAGCGATTACACTGAGCAATGCCGGAACCATCACCGGTAACACTTTTGGACTTACCTTGGGCGGTACGGCCGGTGGTACCCTGACCAGCATTCTGGGCACCGGTTCAGGAACGTTGACAAAGGAAGGTACGGGTACCTGGATTCTTTCAGGTGCAAGCACACACTCAGGCTTGACAACTATCAGTGCAGGCATACTAAAATTAAACAATACGGCAGCCTTGGGCACTGCCGATAACGGAACAGTGGTATCGGCAACAGGTGCAGCGCTTGATCTGAACGGGATCACCTTATCGGCAAGTGAGCCCTTGTCGTTGAAAGGAACCGGTGTTTCAAGCGGCGGGGCTTTGATGAATTCGGGAGCTGCTGCAACCTACAGTGGATTGATCACACTAGGAGGTACTGGCAGCATCGTCGGAGAGACGGGATCAATTAACATCAGCAACACAGGAACTATCACAGGGGCAGGTTATGACCTTACACTGAGTGGTTCACAAGGGGGAACGGTTGCGAGCATTATAGGGACCGTAGGAGGGACTTTAACCAAGAGCGGATCAGGTTCCTGGACGTTATCAGGCGCCAATACCTATAGAGGTACCACTACAATCAGTGACGGAACGCTGATTATCAATACCATTGCAAATGTGGATGGTGGAGGCAGCTCATTGGGTGCGCCGGCTACCATAACCAACGGGACCGTTTCCATCGCTGCCACTGCCGTCTTGAAATATACCGGAACAGGCCATTCATCAGACCGTGTTATGAAATTGACCGGCAGCGGCGGTACCATTGATGCTTCAGGCTCCGGTACATTGACACTGACCGGCGGAGTGACCGGATCCGGAAATAACCTGGTGCTGACTGGTACGGGAGTGGGTGTCGAAAGCGGGGCCATAACAACCGGAACAGGAACTGTTACCAAAGATGGCGCCGGCACCTAGACTTTGTCAGGATCCAACACGTTTACCGGTACAACGACAGTTAACACGGGAACCCTGAATTCAGGAGCCAACAACACCCTGTCCAGCACCAATGTCACGGTAAGCGGCGGTACGCTTGACTTTTCATCTTATACTGAATCGGCCACAGGTACATTGACAGTCTCCAATGGAGCCACGTTGAAAATCGGGGGTACCAATTCCTTGCCCACCTTTACGACCGGCTACTCATTTGGCGGCACCAGCACCGTTGAATATAACGGCGGTGCCCAAGCCATTACCGGGGCAACTTACGGTCACCTGGTGCTGTCCGGATCTGGTACAAAAACTGTGAGTGCGTCATCCACAGTGACCGTTGCGGGTGATTTGACAACAGGAGGCTTGCTGGCTCTCAGTTCCGATGCCACCAATAGCGCATCCCTGATCTACAGCGGCACTGCAGACGGAAACGCTACCTATAACCGCTACATGACAGGTGCATCTCCAAACTGGCATCTGATCTCGGCACCTGTCAGCGGACAATCAATAAAAACTTTTGTCCAGGCCGGCGACAACAGCATTGCGACTAACGATATCAAATACGGCCTGGGTCAATACACTGAGAATACGAATACCTGGAACATGTATACCACCGGGAATATTGATGCTGCCGGTAATTTCACCATGGGACAAGGTTATGAAGCCCTCAGGACGGCCAGCGGAACCGTTACCTTCACCGGCACACTGGTATCTTCAGGCAGTCGCTCCATAACGCGGACGGCGGTAACCAATGCCGGCTGGAACCTGATCGGGAACCCGTTCACCGCTTTCCTGAACGGGAATACCGCTGCCGGTGCCGACAACTTTATCAACACCAATCTGGCCGATCTCGATGCTTCGTTTGCCAATATCTATTATTGGGATCTGACGACTTCAACCTACCTGCCCGTTGGCCTTTCAGATGCCGCATACAGGGTTGTACCGGGTCAGGGATTTTTCGTCAGGTCAAAAGATGGAGGTTCAACAGTTGATTTCACCGCTGCCATGCGGTCCCATACCTCCGGGACCTTTAAAAGCGCGGAAACCGCATGGCCTGAAATTGAATTGAAAGCAACGACAGATCAAAAAATCAGCACAACCACGATCCGTTTCATACCGGGCATGACCCCCGGACTGGATCCGGGTTACGATGCAGGTGCCTTTGAGCAGGATCCGGCTTTCGGGATCTGCACCCGCCTGGTGGAAGACAATGGGATTAATTTTGCCATACAATGCCTGCCCGGTTATGAATCCGAAACCTTTGTAATCCCCGTTGGGCTATACGCCGGTCAGGGTTCCTTGGTAACATTTTCGGCTGTTACGGATAATCTTCCTCCCGGTTCGGATGTTTACCTTGAGGATAGGCTGAATGGCCGGTTCACCCGCTTGGACGAAAACGGAGGAACCTATTCTTTGACATTAATTGCGGATAGTCATGGTACAGGCCGGTTTTATATCCACACCGGCCAGGTATCGACAGGTATCGCGGAGAAATCGCCAAAAGCAGTGACCGTTATTTCCATGCCTCAGTATAACCGGATCAGGATAATGGGCCCGGTCACCTTGCCCGCAGAAGTAAAGATCTTTGATATGGGCGGCAGGATGGTGTCAACAGCCTGGCTGAACCATGAAACCGATAATGAGGTCTGTTTTGAACCCATGAACCCGGGTACCTATATACTGCTGATCCGTTCGGGCGATGTTGTCATTAAGGAAAAAATCAACTGGGTGCGCTGATCAGCTAACAATGGATTGGATGAAAGAAAAAAAGTCCGGTTTCGACAAAAAAGAAGAAAAACTGCTTGACCGCAGGAAAGCCCTCATAAAAGCAGGCAAATATGCGCTTTTCACGGCTGCCGGGTCCATGTTGTTGCTTTCTCCAAGAAAAGCTGTCGCTTCCTCTTTTCCAACCGATCCCGGTTGGGGGCATCATAACAATCAACCCGAAAGTGCAGTACCTTCGTGTGGCAATGGCGGGACCTCCGTGGAACCGCCCGCTGGGAACAAGGACTTAGCATAATCCAGGGTACATGGCGTTTATCGAAAGATCCGCAGAGGGTAAGAAAATCATCTGGTCTGAGAACAGCAACCGCTACCTATTGCTTGAAGAGCATGCCTTTGAGGTCATGATGCGATTGATCGCCGGAGTTCCGGACGTTGAGATCGTTCAATGGTGCATCGAATCCTATGGCTTACCGCACCGGGAAGGCAATCGCTTTGTGGGGGAGGTCCGGGACATGTTGAATCAGTTCACCACTGCAGAATCAGGCGAATCACCGGGACCACGCCAAAATGCAAAAATCGGAGCAGGCAGGTTTGCTGTAACGAAGTTCTATCAGATCAACGACTTGTCTATCCGCGTCGATTATGAAAACGAACGGATGAAAACCCTGATTCATCCCAGGTTTGCCCACCTGGAATCAGCGGGCCTTCAATCCGCTAACAATCTTTTTCAATTATATCGACAGGATCAGGAATGGGTCCTGACGTTTAATGGAGAAATCAAGGGGCAATGGAACCCAGACCAGGGAGGATTGGTGATCGGCCGGTTTTTCGTTGAGCTCTTGAACTTGATATACCGGAAGACGGAGGATGAGTGGATGGCAGTTTTTCATGCCTCCTCCCTGAGCGATGGCAGGAAGGTGATGCTGTTTGCCGGTGAGTCGGGGAGCGGGAAAACCACCTTGTCAGCGCTGATGGTCTCCCATGGATACCTGTTGTTGTCCGATGACCTGGTGCCGGTGGATGCCCGGCTCAGGCATGCATTCAGTTTTCCTGCAGCGCTGTCTGTCAAATCAAGGGCTCTGGACCTGCTATCCCCGGTCTTTCCCGGTCTGAAATCTGCAGATGAGTTTTTTTATCCGGAGACGGATAAAAAAGTCCGGTATCTCACAACCGATGGTTGGCATGGATTCAGAAGAATCAATCTGCCCTGCAAAGCCATCGTTTTCGTAAAGTTCAGGGAGCATAGTGGACTGATCCTTGAGAGAATGCCGAAGGATTTTGCTTTTCAGCAATTGGTTCCGGATTCATGGATATCCCCTCTGGCGCAGAATGCAGAAAAATTCCTCGATTGGTTCCTGTCGATGCCTACCTATCAGCTGACCTATTCGGATAATGACCAGATGGTACCCGCCATTAAAAAACTCTTTGACCATGACCTTTTCTGAGGCAATATTATTTGTCGGGAAATGCCTCACCCTGGGACATTGTCCGGAGAAAACCGGCTCTATCCGGGATCAGATCCGGGCCGGAAAGATCGACTGGGAGCGGGTGGTTTGGGTAAGTACCAGTCAACTCGTGTTTCCGGCGTTATACCTGAATCTGAAAAAAGCTGGTTTGTTGCCGGATCTTCCTCTGGATCTGGTGGAATACATGGATGAATTCGCCTGCAGGAACCGGGAGCGGAACCAACGAATTGTCGATCAGGCTGGGGAGATAACGGTTTTGTTAAATGAACAGGGCATTAAACCTGTGTTTCTCAAAGGTACGGCTCATGTGTTGGACAGCCTGTACGACGACATTGCCGAACGAATGATGGGAGACATTGATTTGCTGGTCAGGGATCAGGATATGGTCAGGGCTGCCGAGGTTTTAATTTCGGCCGGATACAAAACCCTGGCACCCGTCGATACGCATTACATCCATTCGGTGAAGCATTATCCCCGTTTGTTCCTGGAAGACCGGATCGCGGGTGTCGAGATCCATCGCCGTTTTCTCAGGCATCCCGACAGTCAGGCGCTGATAAAGGAATCTGTTTTTCAGGGCGTCAAAAAACTGAACATGCGGGGTTCAGCCTATGTCTTAAGCAATGAGCATCAGGTCATTCAAAACATTTATCATGTCCAGATAGATCATGATGGGGGTTATTTCGCCGAATTGTCGCTCCGGCAATGTTATGACCTGTTTCTTCTTGCAGGGAGGGCAAGTCCCATTGATGCCATCAGGGATTTCGGAAAATTCTTCCGGCGAATGAACGCCAATATCGCCACAGCCAGCTATGTTCTCGGTAATCCGGCTTGCCTGGCATTCGAGCGAAATTGCCAGGCTAGCTTGCATCTGGCCAGAATGAAAGCCAAGTTGAAATATCCCGGATGGGCCCGTTTAGAACATGTCTTGCTGTTCCTGATCAACATGTTTTGGCATTATCTGAAGCGAATAATCGAGGTGATGTTTTCCAGGGGTGCACGCCGGTCATTATTTGGACGCCTTACGGATCCCGAATGGTACAAAGCACATTGGGGACTCTACCGCGCTGCTTTCCGAAGAAGTGGTTAATAGTTAGTGGCTGATTATCAGTTATATGTCTAACCCCAGACTTCAGTCTGGGGTTAGACATATCCACATAGCCCACACCCACACTCACACCGACACTCACACCTGCTTGCCCCCAGACTGAAGTCTGGGGTTAGACATATCCATATAGCCCACACCCACACTCACACCGACACTCATACCTGCTTGCCCCCAGACTGAAGTCTGGGGTTAGACATAACAGAGCGGCGGTGAACCCCCAGACTGAAGAGGCTGTGTAAAAATAGTTATAAAATAATTCTTTGAAAATTT
>CAZJNQ010000040.1:8094-26863 GCA_964547475.1 uncultured Porphyromonadaceae bacterium | reverse complement strand
GTATTATACATTATGGAACTCTATTGGTATTTTGTCATCGGCGGAGCAGTCCTGATTTTCCTGTTGGCAGGTATCCGCATCGTCCGCCCGACTCACAGGGCCCTGACTGAAAGATTCGGTAAATACAACAGGTTTGCCAATCCCGGATTTCACTGGATCATCCCCATTATTGAAAAAATGTACCAGGTTAACACCACGGAACAGATGGTTGACGCAGAACCACAGGAGATCATCACGAATGATAACCTGAACGCGCGCGTGGATGCCCAGGTTTATTTCAAGGTGAAAGCCGATGAAGAAAGTGTAAAAAGCTCCCAATATCAGGTTTTCAACTATAGATGGCAGATCGTCAGCCTGGCCCGTACAACCCTGCGTAACATTATCGGTACCATGACCCTGAAATCCGCCAACAGCGAGAGGGGCAAGATCAATTCGGAACTGCATCAGACCTTGAAGGAGGAGACTGCCAACTGGGGACTCCAGATTGTTCGCACCGAGCTCAAGGAGATCGATCCTCCGAAAGATGTTCAGGAAACGATGAACAAGGTTGTCAAGGCTGAAAATGAAAAGATTGCCGCCATTGACTTTGCTACGGCCAGGGAAACCGTGGCGGATGGTGAGAAGAGGGCGAAAATCAAGGAAGCGGAAGGGGTCAAGCAAGCCAAGATCCTGCAGGCTGAAGGGGAAGCCGAAGCCATCCGGCTGGTGAACGAAGCTGCGAACAAGTACTTCATCGGCAATGCGCAGTTACTGCGCAAGCTGGAAGCCATGGAATCATCCCTGAAAGACAACGCAAAAATCGTCATTCCGGAAGGATCCGAGCTGATCAACGTGATCGGTGACCTGGCCGGTGTGCTGCCGCTGATTCAGAAAAAAGAAGAAACCAAAAGCAGGACCTAAGGGAATTATATCGCGTTATTGATGATGGATTCGATCAGTTCCTGCTTGCCCGACTGAAGTTCGGGCTCTCCCTTGTTTATGGCCATTTCCGCCAGGTCTTCGAGGGTGAGCAAACCGGTTTCAAAGGACTGGGCATCGGATTCATGAAAGGACAGGTAGCGGTTGTCGCGGAAATCGGTTATCCGGTTTTCATTCAGCAGTTTATCAGCGATCAGCAGGGCCCGGGCGAAGGTATCCATGCCGGCGATATGCCCTATAAAAAGGTCTTCCAGATCGGTTGAGTTTCTTCTTAACTTGGCGTCAAAGTTAAATCCTCCGGATCCCAGCCCGCCGGTTTCCAGGACAACGATCATGGCTTGGATCGCATCATAGAGGTTGCTCGGGAAATTATCAGTATCCCATCCATTCTGAGCCTCCCCGTAGTTGGCATCAATCCCGCCAAGCATCCCCGCATCGGCGGCAAACCGGAGCTCATGGGCGAAACTATGGCCTGCCAGGGTGGCATGATTGGCCTCGATGTTCAGCTTGAAATCCTTTTCCAGTCCGTATTTGGCCAGGAAACCGATCACCGTCGAGGCATCGAAATCATATTGATGGGTTGAGGGCTCCATCGGCTTGGGCTCGATCAGGTAAGTGCCCCTGAATCCGATCTTCCGTCCGTAATCCCTGGCCATCTGCAGGAAACGGCCCATGTGCTCCAGTTCCTTTTTGGTGTTCGTATTGAACAGGTAGGAATAGCCTTCACGGCCACCCCAGAACACATAGTTTTCGCCTCCCAGGGCAACGGTGGCATCCAGGGCGGTCTTGACCTGGGCGCCGGCATGGCACACCACGTTAAAATCCGGATTGGTCGCAGCGCCATTCATGAACCTCGGGTGGCCAAACAGGTTGGCCGTACCCCATAAAAGCCTGATCCCGGTTTCCTGCTGTTTTTTCAGTGCCAGGTCAACCATTTTTTTCAGGTTATACTCCGATTCCTCGATCGAATTGCCCTGCGGGGCCAGGTCACGGTCATGGAAACAATAATAGGCTAAACCCATCTTGGCCATGAACTCAAAGGCCGCATGAAGGCGGGCTTCCGCATTGACCATCGGATCGCCGGAGATGTTCCAGGGGAACTTCCGTGTTCCCGATCCAAAGGGATCATCGCCGGAATTGCACATGCTGTGCCAGTAAGCCATGGCAAAACGGAAATGTTCTTTGATCGTCTTTCCGGCCACCACGAAGTTCTCGTCGTAATATTTGAAGGAAAGATGATTTTCACTGTCGGGCCCTTCATACCGGATGGGCTCGATGCCGGGGAAGAATTCTGATGCCATCATGGAAGGTTGAAATGGTTATTGATAATTCATTTTATATCAGGATAGAGCTTTCAGCATTTCGGATTTCCAAAGTTGGTAAAACTGCCGGTATTTACCTTGCGTCTGAGGATCGGGTTTAATTTGCTCGACAACAGCCAGGGATTTAAAGGCTTCAGCCGGATTTGCGTAAAGCCCTGCACCGAGGCCGGCTCCGCGGGCGGCGCCGGTTGCACCGTCGGTGTTGAATAATTGGACCGAAGTGCCGGTAACGTCTGCAAATATCTGGCGGAAAACGGGACTGAGAAACAGGTTGGCATAGCCGGCCCTGACGGTCTCCGTCCTGACGCCCATCTCCTGCATGGCTTCAAATCCGTACATCAGGGCATAGACAATGCCTTCCTGGGCTGAGCGCACCAGGTGGGCCCTACCGTGGCGGTTCAGGTCGAGGTTGATGATCCTGCCGCCAAAAGGCCGGTTCTGATGGATCCGCTCCACACCGTTTCCGAAAGGGAAAATCATCAGCCCGTCAGATCCCGGTTCCACGCCGGCTGCCATCTGGTTCAGTGAATCATACTCCAGCCCGGTGCCGGCCAGAAGTTTTTTGATCCATGAATAGAGTATGCCGGTTCCGTTAATGCAAAGCAGCACCCCAAGCCTTGTATCGGGCTGGCGGTGATTGACGTGGGCGAATACATTGACCCGGGACTGCGGATCATGGTTTACGCGGTCAAGAATCCCGTAAATGACCCCGGATGTCCCTGCGGTGGCGGCGACCTCCCCGGGTTCGAGCACATTCAGGCTCAGTGCATTGTTGGGCTGATCGCCGGCACGGTAAGTGACCGGGATGCCTTCGCGGAGTCCCGTGATGCGTGACGCTTGATGCGTGACGCGACCCTGGTGGCCAAAGACCGGAACTATGTCCGGGAAAATATCAGGATTGAATCCGAAGGCTGATATCAATTCCTTTGATTGCCGCTCCTGCTGGAAGTCCCAGAGGATCCCTTCGGAATAACCGGTCAGCGTGGAGACCACTTCCCCGGTCAGTTTCATGCCGATATAATCACCGGGAAGCATCATTTTATGGATCCGCCCGTACACGTCAGGCTGGTTTTCCTTTACCCAGGCGAGCTTCGAAGCCGTGAAATTCCCGGGGCTGTTCAACAGGTGTTCCTGGCAGAATCCTGAACCCAGAAGACCGAAGGCCCGTTCTCCGTATGAGGCCGCCCGGCTGTCACACCAGATGATGGAGAAACGCAGCGGGTTCATGTCCCGGTCGACCACGACCAGGCCGTGCATTTGGTAAGATATCCCGATGGCCTCGACGGCTTCGAGGCTGATTTTTTTCGCCTGCAGGATTTTCAGGGCTTCAATGACATGATGCCACCAGGTCTCCGGATCCTGCTCCGCCCATCCGGGCTTGGGAGCCAGGATCTCCAGTTCATGGGCCGGGGATTGGGCTGTTGCTATAATGTCTCCGGTCGAAACTTCAACCAGGGAAGCCTTGACGGAAGAAGAGCCGATATCAAGTCCGAGCAGATACATGGTTTTGTCAGGATTAAAGTTTAAAGAATTATTATTGAAATGCAGTGCGGGTTGTCGGAATGTTGTCCCATTGTTCCTGGTTTTCGGGCAGGTAGGTAACCGTCGCAACTGAATTGATGGCGAAACCGCGAAGGATTTCGAGAGAGGTTATTCCAAAGTGGCAGGAGATCTGCACCAGGATATTCCCCAGCGCTGTCGCCTCGGCTGGCCCTGCAATAACCGGCAGGCCGGTAGCATCGGCAGTCAACTGGCAGAGGAACGGGTTCAGGCTTCCGCCACCGATCATGTGGATCTTTTCGATCGGATGGGGACTCACCTGCTTCAACTGGCCGAGGACCACCCGGTATTTAAAAGCCAGGCTTTCAAAAATGCAACGGGTGATCTCCGGAATAGTCACCGGCTCGGGCTGGGTACTCTTCCTGCAGCACTCGCGTATGGCTTCCGGCATGTTCCCGGGATTCAGGAACGAAGGATCATCAGGATCAACCAGGGATCGGAACGGAACCGCATTTTGGCACCCCCTGATCAGATCATCATAAGACAGGACCTTTTCCGTATCCCATATTTTCTTGCATTCCTGCAGGAGCCAGAGGCCGGTGATGTTTTTGAGGAACCGGATATTGCCTCCAACACCCCCTTCGTTTGTAAAGAGGAATTGAAAACTATCCTTGCTGATGACCGGCCGGTCAGTCTCAATGCCCATCAGGGACCAGGTCCCGGAGCTTATGAAAGCCCAGTTTTTACCTTCTGCTGGGATGGCGGCAATGGCCGAGGCGGTATCGTGTGCGCCGACCGCAACTACCGAAACCGGGGGTATTCCCAGTTCGCTGAGAATTTCGGGCTTGACGGTTCCCACTTGGGTGCCCGGTTCAATGATATCCTCCAGGATATGGACCGGCAAACCTAACCGGAGCATCAGCTCAGGCAGCCAATTCCTTTTGTAGGGATCCAGGATCTGTGACGTTGAGGCGATTGTGTATTCAGAATAGCTGGTACCGGTAAAAAAGTAATTCAAAAGATCGGGCATGAAAAGAAGCTTGTCGGCCTGGATCAGCAGGGCGGGAAACTTTTTTTTCAATGCCCAGAGCTGGAAGATCGAATTGAAGCACAGGAACTGAATACCTGTCCGGGCATAAAGGTCTTTCGGGTCGATAAGGGTAAACACCTCATCCATAGCATTTTCAGTCAGGCTGTCCCGATAGGCGAAAGGTAATCCTAACAGTTCACCGTTCCCGTCAAGCAGCCCGAAATCAACACCCCAGGTATCCGTTCCGATGGAAAGCGGGATGGCATTGCGCCTCGATACGGAAAGGTTCAGGGCGGTTTTCAGTTCCTTGAACAGACGGTGGACATCCCAGCAGTAATGGCCGTTGAGATAAACCATTTCATTCGGGAACCGGTGGATCTCGGTCAGGTTGATCCTGCAGCCGTCAAAAGTTCCCAGGATGGTCCTGCCACTGCCAGCACCGATATCAAAGGCCAGAAATAGTGTTTGATCCATTCAGGGCTGTGTTTCGGATTGCCCTAAAGTACAAGTTTTTCAGTTATGCTCAATCAGAGGTTCCCGGCCAATGAACCTGACAAGGCCTTCCTGATCTCATCCATTTCCTGATTATATCCGGACATCCTGAGGGAGGTGACAAACTCCTCATGTTTCCGCCCGGCACGATAATCCGGTTCCCTGGAGGGATGTTTCAGGTACCGGCTGATCCGTTCGGGCGACTCAGCCACATTCAGGACAGCATGATAGAATACCAGCGTTTTTTTACGGTAAATGGAGGAACCCAGGATTTTTTTATCCCGCAAGGCGATATCGGAAATGCCTTTTTCAGAAAGGCCGGTTATGCCCAAACCCTCCAATGCCGAAATGATCAGCCGGTTGATTCTCCGGAAATAGGTTCTGGGATTCTCCTGAGTCCCGGAGAAGAAACGAATGGATATCACCAGTGTCGACGAAGTGAGAATAACGGATTGGCCTCCTGACGGCCGCTTGTAAACCGGCCATCCGTCGGCCCGGGCGCACTCCTCATGAATGGCGGTTTCCGCCCGGTTACTGGAACCCATCACAATGCAGGATTCCTCGGGCTGCCAGATCATGATAGCGGTGCCGGTAGCTTCCGGATCGATCAGGACCGAATCCGGCAGGGGGTATGTTAGCTCGTGACTCGTGATTCGTGACTCGTGATTCGTGACTGGTGATTCGTGACTGGTGATTCGTGACTGGTGATTCGTGACTGGTGACTCGTGACTGGTGACTGGTGACTCGTGACTTGAAAACCCCCAGACTGAAGTCTGGGGTTAGTCAAAACATTTTTCCTTTTTCCTTTCTCCTTTCTCCTTTCCTTCTGCCTTCTGCCTTCTGCCCTCTGCCTTCACTTGTGTATCGGCTTGTCCGCCGCATCCATACCTGCTTCCAGGAAGACTTCGGCAACCGTCGGATGGGCATGGACAGTACGGGCGACATCATATACAGTGGCTTCCACGGACATGAAGGCAGCCGCTTCGGCAATCAGGTCGGTGGCATTGGCCGCAATGATCTGGACACCCAGGACTTCCCCGGTTTTCTTGCCCGACAGGATCCGGATCATGCCTTCAGCGGCATCTTCCGCCAGGGCCTTGCCATTAGCCGACATTGGAAACTCGCCGATCCTGTACCCGATTTCCTTTTCCCGGATCTCAGCCTCCGTAAGGCCGATTTGCGCGATTTCCGGAACAGTGTAGATATTGATCGGGTACCGTTTGATGTTCATGCTTCCTTCCACACCCTGGATATGGTTGACTACAAAAACACCCTGTGCGGAAGCGGCATGTGCCAGGTAGGAGAGGCCGTTGACATCCCCTGCGGCAAAGATACCGGGAATCCCCGTTTGCATGAACTCGTCTACGGGAATGAAATTCTGCCCGTCAGGCCGCAGATCCAGGTCGGAAGGAGGGACGATTCCCCTTCTCCAGGAACAATTGATGACCAGGTCATAACCCACTTCGGTGTCATTGATCCGGATATGATCTTTCGTGACATTCGTGATCCTGGCGTTCTCCAGGATCCGGATTCCCTGGCTCCGGGCTTTTTTCAGGATGTACTGCCTCAGGTATTCATCCACGCCGGGGATCACGTTATCCGCCGGACAGACAACGGTAAGCTCCTTGTCAATCAGGCTGAAAAACTGGGCCAGCTCCAGGGTTGCCGGGCCATGCCCTACGAGGATGATCCGGGAAGGCAATTCTTTGATGTTCAGCAGGTGTTCCACCTGGACCAGTTTTCCTTCGGGAACATCGAAATCCAGCGGTGCGGGATAGGAACCGGTTGCGATCAGGATATTCCGGGTTTCCAGAAGCCGGTTGCCCACTGTGACAGTGCGGCCCGTGTTGATGCGGGCTTCCCCCCTGATCACCTCGACGCTGTTTTTCCTGAGCAGGTAGTTGATCCCGGCGGTCAGCTTCTGGACGATATGATCGGAACGTTTCTTGGCCTGGGTCCAGTTAAAGCTGATCTTTTCCGGGTCAATCCCGTCGATACCCAGATTGCCGGCTGTCTGGATCCGCTTGTAGAATTTTGCGCTTTCAATGAGGGCTTTGGTTGGTATGCAACCCCAGTTCAGGCACATTCCACCGACCTCCTTCTTTTCGATAAGGGCTGTTTTCATTCCGAGCTGCCCGGCCCTTATGGCTGCTACATAGCCTGCGGGTCCGGCGCCGATGATGATCAAGTCATATAACATAGGTAACAGGTTTTCAGTGAGACAAAGTTAACCGATAATCAATGAAACAGGATCGCCGAGGTATTCCATCAGGCGGTTCAGGAAGCGGGTCACCTTCCCGCCGATATTGTTCATGTTCTTACCGGGCTGCCAATCTGAGGAGATTGACGATCATGCTGACGGCCTTTTCCATTGATTGCAGGGGGATGAATTCAAACCGTCCGTGATAGTTATGCCCGCCGGAGAAAAGATTGGGAGTGGGCAGGCCGGCAAAGGAAAGTTTAGCCCCGTCGGTTCCGCCTCTGATAGGGATGAAACGCGGTTCTATCCCGGTCATCCTGTAAGCTTCTGATGCCAGGTCGATAATATGCATGACCGGTTCGATTTTTTCCCGCATGTTAAAATACTGGTCCCGGATCGCCACCTCCACGGATCCTGAAGGATGCCCAAGGTTCAGGTCGGACGCAATTGAAGCCATCAGCTTTTTCCGGCTCTCGAACCGGTCCCGGTCATGATCCCTGATAATATAATCCATCCGGGCTGATTCCACTGTGCCATCCAGCCGGGTCAGGTGGAAGAAACCTTCATACCCTTCAGTATGTTCCGGCCGTTCCGTTCCGGGAAGCCGCGAATGAAAATCGATGGCCAGTTGCAGGGCATTGACCATCTTGCCTTTGGCGGTTCCGGGATGTACGTTGCGGCCCTGGATCCTCACCTGGACCGCTGCCGCATTGAAGTTTTCATACTCCAACTCTCCCAGGGGTCCGCCGTCCAGGGTGTAGGCAAAGTTGGCTCCGAAACCGGGCACATCAAACCGGTCAGCACCCCTTCCGATCTCCTCATCGGGGGTAAAAGCGATGCGGACCTTGCCGTGAACTATTTCAGGATGCTGCGTGAGGTGGTTTGCAGCTTCAATGATTTCAGCGATCCCCGCCTTGTCATCGGCACCCAGCAACGTGGCCCCGTCGGTCACGATAAGGTCCTGGCCCAGGTATTCGTTGAGCTCCGGAAAAAGGTCCGGATCCAGTACGAACCGTCCTTCAGGATCGAGCCTGATGGGTTGGCCATTGTATTTCAGGATCAGGCGGGACCTGACATCATCGCCCGGAAAATCCGGACTGGTATCCATATGAGCCAGGAGACCGATCGTGGGAACGGTCTTATCGGTGTTTGACGGAAGCGTGGCCGTCACATACCCGTTTGAATCCATCTTCACTTCCGTACACCCCGCTTCCAGGAGCTCTTTGACCAGGATTTTGGCCAGTGAAGCCTGCCCGGGAGTGCTCGGGCATAAAGCTGAGGCTGAATCCGAACGGGTATCGATTGCAGCGTACCGCAGAAATCTTGTGTACAGACCGGGATAGTTGTCCATATCATCAAGCCTCTTCTTCCCCTGCCAGGTCAGGTTCGGATATTTCAGGCAGGTAGGCTGTGGTTTCACCGGCCGGCAGGAATTCGACATTTTTAAGTTTCCTCTGGATGGCCTTGGTTCGCTTGCCGACCAATTCATCCAGTTGCGTGCTGGCGGTATGCAGGTTTTTCTGGGCTTTGTCAAGCATTTCACCAAACTTCCCGAATTCGGTTTTAACCGCTCCGAGGATCTGCCAGACCTCGCTGCTTCTTTTCTCGATCGCCAGGGTCTTGAATCCCATCTGAAGGCTGTTCAGTATGGCTGCCAGGGTGGTCGGACCGGTGACAATGATCCGGTAATCCCTCTGCAGGGTTTCAACCAGGGCGGGACGCCTCACAACCTCGGCATAGATCCCTTCAAACGGAAGGAACAGGATTCCGAATTCAGTGGTATTGGGAGGATCGAGGTACTTGTCCCGGATATCCCTGGCCATTTTCTTGATGGTGGTTTCCAGGTTCTTGACGGCCGCCTCTATCGGTTCCGGATCGCCCTTGTCGTAAGCATCCAGGAGCTGATGATAATATTCTTCCGGAAACTTGGCGTCAACAGGCAGGTAAACCACACTGTCATCGTCGTCTTTGCCCGGCAGCCGTATGGCAAACTCAACCTGATCGGCAGAGCCTTTCCTGGTCCTTACGTTCGCTTCGTATTGGCCCGGGGCCAGCATCTGTTCCAGCAGCATTTCGAGGCGGACTTCACCCATCCCGCCGCGCAACTTGACACTCCCGAGAACCTTCTTGAGGCCTCCGACATCCTGTGCAAGTGAATGCATTTCCCCAAGCCCTTTCTGAACATTTTCCAACTGCCGGCTTACCATCTCGAACGATTGCCCCAGTCGCTCGTTCAGTGTCTTCTGGAGCTTTTCATCCACGGTCACGCGGATCGTTTCGAGCTTCTTCTCGGTGTCCTGGTTCAGTTCCCTGAGTTTGTCCTCCACTTTCGTGCTGATCTTGTCAAGCTGGAGGACCATATTGTCCGAAAACTCCTTCAGGCTGCGTGAAAGCTCTTCCCGGTTCGATTTCTGGGATTCCGAGAAATTCGCCTGGAAAGTGCTCAGGTACTGGTTCAGCTCTTGCCGGTTGATCCGTATTTCTTCCCTGACGGCCGCCTCCGTGCGGTTCAGGTTTTTTTCGAAAGTCTCAAGCGTCTTGGGAATGGTTCCGGCTGCCGGATCGGGCTTTTTCCTGAACTGAAGAATAATCAGAACGATTGCCAACACGATGATGATGCCCAGAGAGATATCCGTAAACATGATACACGTGATTAATGGAACAGGGATAAAGGTAATGAATAGAAATCGCCTGACGGAATCCGGAAAGCTGATTTGTTTCGGTTAGCGCATGACCTTGGCCGTGAACCGCTCCTTGCCGCTCGTTACGGCTATCAGGTACAGTCCATTTCCTGCAGGAATATGCAATTCACCTGAAAAGCCTGCCGGGATGACTCTTGTGAGGATCCTTCGTCCGACGGCATCGGTCAGGGTCAGCAATCCCTGCCGGGGCAAAGATTGATCCATCCTGATCACGATATCGTCACCCCGGCTCCAGGCTCTGGTTTCCTGTGTCCAACCCCGTGCCTCTTCGCTGATCACGTCCAGCCCGATGTCTTTGACCAACAAGGGGAAGATCGCTATCCTTGACTTGGCCCCGCATAAGAACGTCTGTACGAACAATGTATCGCGGCCCGGATTCCTGAACATGACCTCGATGCTGTTCTCACCGGCAACGTTAATGCTGCTGATCCCTACCGAGGCAAGCATCCATCGTATCTGGTCAGCATCTTTGGGAACCGGGATGCTGTAGTGATGAGGATACATGACTTCAGGGAACTCGGGTCCGTCAACCGGTCCGGGAGTATTCAGAATAAAAGGAACGGGCGGCATTCCGGAATATTTAAACCACTGATAACCTTCTAGTTGAATATTTTTTTTGATGCTCGCGTCGGTTTCTGCCGAAAATCCCGCGTAATAATTCATCCATGGCTGGCAAACGGTGTGGCCGCTGATCAGCCAGGGATAAAGATCGGGATCCGAAGAGGTGCGGTCACCGTTAAATATCGGTACGACCTTGACAGATCCTCCGGCAGCAATGTCCCTGAGGCGTTGCCGTTGTTCGGCAGGATTGTAGAGATTGATGGTTCCGTCGGTTGCCGCTGCCAGGTACACTGCCGGAAGGATCCTGTCGACCAGCGCAGGTAGCTGGGCCGCATGTTCAGGCTTAATCCATCCGATATATATCTCCGTTTCCAACCCGGGAAGATCCTGTTTCAGCGTTCTCAGGTCCAGGAGGGTCTGCCTGACGTAACTGAAGGCTCCTTCCTCGGTGCAGGGAAAACCGGCAGCCTGAAGATAATCCGCGCAGTAATATCGCTCAATGGACGTTTCCGACCAGAATTCAAATTCCAGGTCATAGATGTCAAAACGCTCCTCGGGCTGGGTTTTCGCATCGAGGTTGTAAGGATGGATTTCCTTTTTAAAGAAATCATAGTTTTCACCGACCGCTCCAATCCTGATGACCCCGCACTCGTTGCGAAACCGGCGGAATAGCGACCTTAACCGGGTCCGGGTTTTCTGGTTGCCCATGTTCAGATCGTTCAGCGAATAGATCAGCAAATGATTAAAACGGCATTCCTTAATATAGGAGCACAGGCTGTCTTCCTGGGTTGCCCTGCCTAATATACGGTTGAAATCATTAATATATAAGCCCCTGATTTCCTGTGCATTGGAAATCAAGGGAACAGTCGAAAGAACCAGGAATAAAACCCATTTTTTCACGCGCCAAAGATAGTCTTACTTTTCTGAATATGTAGATATCTGCCTAAAATTGCGTATCCGAATATTTTGTATTTTTCCTTCCATGTAAGATATATGATTGCCAGCATTTTCAATAATCTTTTCGGGCAAGGCCCGTTCTGGATCATCCTCGACCTGGTACTCCTGATCACGATCATCGTGATGGTCGTGGTGATCGTCATGGAGAACCAGGATCCTATCAAAACCATCTCCTGGATCCTTGTACTGTTCCTCCTGCCGGTTGTGGGGATTATCCTGTACATCTACCTGGGTGTCAATCCCAAGAAAAGGAAGATGATCCGGTTCAAGGAACTGTCGGACCGGATGTCCCTCGACCGCCTCATCCAGGATCAGCTGATCCGTTTAAAGAACAAGGTTTTTCTTACGGATGAGCGGCTGTTTCCGAAACGGCAGCTGATGAAACTGCTGCTGAACAATTCCAAGGCAATCATCACGGAGTACAACCATGTCAGGGTTCTGAACAACGGCAGGCAGACTTTCGGGTCAATCATTTATGAACTTGAGAGTGCCCGCGATCATATCCATTTCGAGTTTTATATCATTGAGGATGACCAGATCGGGAATAAGATAAAGGACATCCTCATCCGGAAAGCCCGTGAAGGAGTCGATGTCAAAGTCCTGTATGACGATCTCGGGAGCTGGTCCCTTTCGAGGAAGTTCATCCGCGAGCTGACCACAGCCGGGGTGGGGGTGATGAGCTTCCTGCCGGTCAGGACCTATGCGTTTGCCAACAAGGTCAATTACCGGCTGCACCGCAAGATCATCGTCGTTGACGGGAAGGTGGGTTTTGTGGGGGGCATCAATGTTGCAGACCGCTATCTGAGGGGGCTTGGCAGGAATACCCGCTGGCGCGACATCCATCTGCGGCTGGAGGGTGAATCAGTGAGAAGCCTGCAGGCCATTTTCCTGCTCGACTGGAATTACGCGAACCGGACGGATGATTATGATCCCCGGTATTTTCCGGCCAACCGGGTGACGGAGAAGAAGCTGGTCCAGATTGTTGCGAGCGGGCCTGATTCCGACTGGCAAAGCATCATGCAGGCTTATTTTGCAGCAATATCGACCGCTTTGCAGTATGTTTATATCTCCACACCCTATTTTCTGCCGAATGAAAGTATCATGACCGCGATGAAAACGGCTGCACTGGCGGGCGTGGATGTCAGGCTGCTGCTACCCGAAAAGAATGATTCATGGATTGTTGGGAAAAGCAGCCGGTCTTACCTGAGAGAGCTGCTGGAAGCCGGTGTCAGGGTCTATTTTTACCTGAAAGGCTTCACGCACAGCAAGCTCATGATCGTGGACGATGTATTTTCATCGGTGGGGACCGCCAATATGGATATCCGCAGTTTCAACCAGGACTTCGAGGCCAATGCCCTCATTTATGATGAGTCCACTACACTGGAGCTAAAGCAGGATTTCATGGATGACATCGGTAATTCAAAGGAGATCCTTGCTTCCGACTGGGACCAGAGACCCTGGTGGGAGAAAGGACAGGAATCGCTGGCCCGCATTTTCAGTCCGCTCCTCTGAAATCAATACATTTTCTGTCTTTTGATCAGGAAGGGCAGGAGCACTTCGCGGAAATCCATCCTCACATCCGCCTCTACAAAATCGATGTCATACTGTCCGCAGCGCAACCGGATTTCGGCGTAATAATCCTCTGTTTTCTTCCGGTAGAGGCTTCGGATCTCAGAAGGATTGATCCGGATGGACCGCCCCGTTTCCATGTCCACAAACCGGTGAGGCCTGGATGGATAATCGAATTGCATCTCCAGGCGCGCGTCCCTGACATGAAAAAGGATCACCTCGTGCTTGTTGTACCTGAAATGCTGAAGGGCGGAAAAAAGGTCTTCCGGGTCCCCCTCGTCCAGCATATCGGTAAAAAGCACCACCAGGCTTCGTTTGGGGTACAGGTCGGCAAGCTGATGCAACACTTCAGGTGAATGACCGGGCCGGTTCAATCCTTTTTTTAGATTTGACGATTCACTGCGTTCCATCAGGCGGGTCAACTCATGGAAGAGGTTTTGGGAATGAACTTCATTCAGCCGGGAGGGCGTGATCAGTTCAATGTCTGACGAGAAGAGGGTCAACCCTACGGCATCCCTTTGCCTTCTCAGAAGCTGGATGATGGCTGCCGCCGAGTAAATGGAAAAATAGAGTTTGGAAAGTGTTTTCCGTTCCGGATTGGGGAAAAGCATTGAAGAGGAAGTATCCAGGATCATTTGCGCCCTGAGGTTGGTCTCTTCCTCATACCGCTTAATGAAAAGCCTGTCGGTCCGGCCATAAAGCTTCCAGTCGATATGCCTCGTGGATTCACCCGGATTATAATGACGGTGTTCGGCAAATTCAACTGAAAACCCATGAAAAGGGCTACGGTGGAGGCCGGTGATAAAGCCTTCCACCACCTGACGGGCAATAAAGTCGAGCTGGTACAGGCTGCCCCATTCTTCGATCTCAGCCAGGTTTTTCGTAGGGGAATGAAGCCCTATTTCAGGAGGGATTCGATTTTAGTCACCAGGGAACCTTTGGGTACAACGCCCACCTGCTTGTCCACAACCTTTCCGTCCTTGAAGAAGAGGAGCGTGGGAATATTCCGGATGCCGAACCGGCTGGATATCTCAGGGTTGCTGTCAACATCCACTTTACCGACAATCACCCGGCCTTCGTATTCCTGGGATAGCTCCTTGACCACCGGCGTGAGCATTCGGCAGGGGCCGCACCACTGAGCCCAGAAATCAATAACAGCGGGTTGCCCTGCATTAAGGACAACTTCCTGGAAGTTAGCATCGGTTATTTCGATCGTCATGACAATTAGTTTTAGAATAAGCCTGAATTCGGACAAAACAAATATAGAAAAACGAAAACTCTCTTGATAACTAATCTATCTTAAACTCAATTTCAGGATGATTGTTCAGGAATTGCAGCACTTCCCGGTTCAATTCAATCCGGAATCCCCTGCTGAACAGGTCAATGCTGACTTTTTCCGCAGGTTCATAGATTTTAAATCTTAATGCTGTCTGGCCTTTGTTCCGGTTGAGGATGCTGACGATTTCCGTTACCAGCGGCTTGCTGATGGAATGCAGGGAAATGGACAGGGTAACGGACCGGATCATCTTCTCCCTGACATCTGCCAGCAGGTTGATCTCCCTTACCTTAAACTCCAGTTCACCCTCATTGAACTGGTGTGATTCGATCTTGCCCGACAAGAGGATGGAGTATCCTGGTTGCATGAAATTCTTGAAATTCAGGTAATCCTGGCTGAAAAAGGTGAATGTGTGGTTGTCGCTGAAATCCTCCACCGTCATCCGGCCGAAAGGTTTTCCTTTTTTTGTGATCTTATGCTCGATTGAGGTCACGATCCCGGCAACCCGTAACTCCTTGCCTTTCAGTGTGTCAATGGTTTGCAGGTCAGCCAGGTTGGCCGTGCAAAAATGATCGATTTCAAACCTGAATTCATCCAGCGGATGGGCCGAGAGGTAAATGCCGACGTGTTCCTTCTCGAGGTTTAGCTGCTGCAGGGTGCTCCACGGTTCCGACGGGCGGGGTTCGGGCCTTACCGGTTTCACCTCTGAAGTTCCCCCGAAAAGGCTGATCTGGAACCCTCCCTGCTCATCCTGGACTTTCGCCCCATAGCGCAGAAGCTGCTCGATGAAGTTCTGCCCTTTCTCATCCTCGGCGAAGAACTGGTATCGGTGGAATTTCGTGATAGAATCGAGGGCTCCGCTGACAGTCAGGGATTCGATCACTTTTTTGTTGATGGTTTTCAGGCTCATTCTTTCCACCAGATCATAGACGTCAGTGAACAGCCCGTTCGATTCACGCTCTTTTACCAGGCCTTCCACAACTCCTTCTCCAATGCCTTTCACGGCCGCCAGGCCGAAGCGGATATTCCCAACCTTGTTGACTGTGAATTTCAGATAACTTTCATTCACGTCCGGCCCCAGGACCTGTAATCCCATCCGCCTGCATTCATCCATCATGAAAGTGATCTTCTTCAGGTCTGAGAGGTTCCGGCTCAGCACGGCTGCCATGTATTCAGCCGGGTAATGGGCTTTGAGGTAGGCGGTTTGGAACGCGACGACCGCATAACCCGCGGAATGCGAACGGTTGAAGCCGTATTTGGCAAATTCCTGCATGGTATCGAAAATCTCGATGGCCTTTTCCTTTGTTACGCCGTTCCTGGAAGCACCTTCGACAAAATGGGCCTGCTGTTCCTCCATTACATCCATCTGTTTTTTGCCCATGGCACGGCGCAGGAGATCCGCGTTTGCCAGGGAGAATCCCCCGATCACCTGGGCAGCCTGCATGATCTGCTCCTGGTAGACCATGATCCCGTAAGTGTCCCTCAGGATATCTTCAAGCCAGGGGTGAGGATAAACCACGGGCTCCAGTCCGAGTTTTCGCCGGATGAACACGGGGATATACTCCATCGGCCCCGGACGGTACAGGGCATTCATGGCAATCAGGTCTTCCAGTGAGGTGGGTTTCAGGTCCTTCAGATACTGCCTCATGCCCGGTGACTCAAACTGGAAGGTTCCGATGGTTTCGCCTTTCTGATAAAGTTCGAAAGTCCTGGTATCTTCGAAGGAGATGGTGTCCATATCCAGATCGATACCCCGTGAGAGCCGTATGTTTTCCAGGGCGTCCCGGATAATGGACAGGGTTTTCAGGCCCAGGAAGTCCATTTTCAGCATTCCGACATTCTCCAGAAAATGACCATCATATTGAGTGATCATCAGGTCGGTTTCCTTGGAGGTGGCCAGTGGAATATGCTCAATGAGCGGTTCCCGGCCGATGATCACGCCACAGGCATGAATCCCGGTCTGGCGGATCGATCCTTCGAGAATCTCAGCCATTTCAAGGGTTTTTTTAACCTGATCATCACCTGACACCCGTTCTTCCCGGAGTTCAGGGATATCCTCATAAGCTTTTTTCAGGCTGACCTGGGGTCCGTCAGGTACCAGCTTGGCCAGGCGGTTAGCTTCGGTCAGGGGCAGGTTGATAACACGGGCCACATCGCGTATAGCCATCTTGGCCCCCATGGATCCGAAAGTGATCACCTGTGCCACATGGTCCCTGCCGTATTTGTCAACCACATATTTCATGACCTCTTCACGGCCATCGTCATCGAAATCAATATCGATGTCGGGCATGGAAATCCTTTCCTGGTTCAGGAACCGTTCAAACAGGAGCTTGTATTTAATCGGGTCTATGTCGGTGATCCCGATGCAGTATGCCACGGCCGAGCCCGCTGCAGAGCCCCGGCCGGGTCCCACAGAGACTTTCCTTTCGCGGGCGGCCCGGATGAAATCCTGCACAATCAGGAAATACCCGGCGAATCCCATCCCGGCTATGACCGACAATTCGTTTTTCAACCGCTCCCGGATGCCGTCGCTCAGGTCCGGGTAGCGTCTCCTCGCCCCTTCAAAAGCAAGATGTTCCAGGTAGGCAACCTGGTTTGTGAAAGCTTCGGGAATAGTGAATTCGGGCAACAGAACCGGCCGGTCGAGTTCATAGCTTTCAACCGATTCAGCTACTTTCAGTGTGTTGCTGAGAGCTTCCGGGAGGTCGCTGAATAAGACCCTCATTTCCTGTTCGGTCTTGAAATATTCCTGCCCCGTAAATTTCATCCGGTTGGCATCATTGATGTCTTTTCCGTAACTCAGGCACAGCAGGATATTCTGGGCTTCGGCATCCTTCGCGTTGATGTAGTGCACATCATTTGTCGCTATCAGCCCGATCCCGTGCTTCCTGGCCAGCCTGACCAGCAGCGGATTGATCTGCCTCTGCTCGGGGTGTCCGTGATCCTGCAATTCGATATAATAATCCGCACCGAAAACCTGTTGATATTTCAGGAGGATCTCCTCTCCGGCTGCCTCCGAACCCAGGAGCGCACGGGGAAGCTCACCGGCCAGGCAGGAGGAGCAGGCGATCAGCCCTTCATGGTATTTTTCGACCAATTCCCAGTCGATCCGGGGCTTGTAATAGAATCCTTCAATATAGGACAAGGAGGTCAACCTGAGCAGGTTGTGGTACCCGGTCTTGTTTTTGGCCAGCAGGATCAAGTGAAAGCGGTGGCGGTCCTCAAAGTCCGATTTGTCTTTCCTGCCTTTCGGCGCCAGGTACATCTCGCACCCCAGGATCGGCTTGATCTTCGACGCCCGTGCGGCATTGTAGAAATGCTTGGCCCCGTACATGTTCCCATGATCGGTGATGGCTACGGCAGGCATGCCCAGGGATTCCGCACGATTAATGATTCCTTCAACCGGAGCCGCTCCGTCCAGGATTGAATATTGGGTATGCAGGTGCAGATGAACAAAGCCACTCATGGGGTCAAATTTAAACAGGATTGTTCCGCCCGATGGGTCTGTTTAAAACTCTTTTAAAAGTTTAAACACTTTTGGATAACCCGAATTTAATGGTATCTTTGCACCCACAAAATTTTCTACAGTATTAATTATCAGTAAGCATGCCAGCAAGAATCAGGTTAACCAGACACGGGAAAAAATCCCGTCCGTATTACTACATTGTAGTTGCGGATAGCAGGACACCACGGGATGGTAAGTTCATTGAGCGGATTGGCTCTTATAATCCGGTCACGAATCCTGCTACCATTGAATTGGACTTAGACAAAGCCTTATCATGGTTGCAAAAGGGTGCGCTGCCGACTGATACCGTACGTTCCCTGCTTCATCAGAAGGGGGTCCTGTACAAGAACCATCTGCTCAAGGGAGTGGCTAAGGGTGCGCTCACCGCAGAGCAGGCAGAACAGAAACACCAGGAATGGATTGAACAGGCCGAAGCTAAAGTGAAAAACATGGCCAGCCGGCTTGAAACCGAAAAACATAACAAAGACAAGAAGCAACTGGCCGATGAGACCAAGGTCAGGGAAACCCGTGCTGCCGCCCTGGCGAAGAAAAACGCCAAAGAAGCTGCCGCTGCCCATGCGGCTGAAGAGGCACAGGTTGAAGCTCCTGCCGAAGTACCTGCCGAAGCTCCCACCGAAGCTCCCACCGAAGCACCTGCCGAAACACCCGAAGCCACCGGTGAGTAGGGACGCAATATTTTGCGTCCCTACCTATTTTTCACCGTTTTGCCCTGATGT
>CAZJNQ010000040.1:0-7994 GCA_964547475.1 uncultured Porphyromonadaceae bacterium | reverse complement strand
GTAGGGACGCAATATTTTGCGTCCCTACCTATTTTTCACCGTTTTGCCCTGATGTAGGGACGCAATATTTTGCGTCCCTACGTGCGTCCCTACATGTTTATGACAGGTAATTGGTAATTTCATGGCTTAATTCCAGTTTTTGATGTTCGGATGAAACCCATTCTCTTGTTCGGAATCACCCTTCTGATCTTTCCGGAGCAAGCTTGGCCTCAGGATTCCGTGTCAAAACCACCCCTGATCCATTCGGTATGCATACAGCCGGGCTATCGCTTCGCAGGCAATAACGGATCATTGACCGGTTTTCGCCCGGAGGCGGAAATGTCCCACCATTACCGGATTACGGATTACGGCTACCTGTCGGCCTGCATAAACCTTGTGCCCGCCAGGAAAATGACGGTGACCCTTGCGGCCCAGGTATCCAGTTTCAAGGCAACCGAACAGTATCTCTTTGGATTTGTTGAACCCATGAACTTCGAGGTTTCCTTTGATCAGTTGGCTTTTTATCTCTCGGCCGATTACCTATTCAGCCATGGATGGAAGTTCTTAATGGCGGGTCAGCTCCTGTCGGGTGTCCAGCCTCTCATGGTCTGGCAGGAGCAACCCTTGGGCGGTGAATTTGTAGCGGCCCCTAATCCCTACCGCGACTGGCTTTTTTACGGGGCTGCCTCGAAACGGGCCGGCCGGTTGAATTTGGAGGTTTCAGGAGGATACGCGAAATTCCGGGCTAAACCGGCCGGTCAGGCCGGTCTGCGACTCCAGGCCGACCTGTCACGGAACGGGATCACGCTGGTGGAAGGCTCCGCCACCTGGGTGGCAGATACACTGGATCCAAAAGGCAGGCTTGTCTTTTTGGCCGGTGCTGAACAAAAACTGTTCGGACCCATACGGATGGGAATATATTTTTCCGAAGGCCTGATGCAGAATATGAGCGTTAACTCCGGACTGACCGTTTACAACCTTTTCGACCCGGTCAGGCGCAGGGCCGGTATCACATTGTCAACCAGTAAACTGACCCGGAACCTCGACCTTTCGCTGACCTACGAATGGTCGCAGCGTACGGCAAACTGGTATCTTTACCAATCAGGAGACTTCACCGGGACGGCAAAGAAGGATTATTCCTTTCACAGCCTGACGGGAGGAATTTTCTGGAAGTTCTGATTTTTAACCTGTCAAGAGCTTGGTTGATGGAACCTATCATTGATCGGATCAACAAGAAGACCTTCGAAGCCGGGCAACTGGTAAAGCTTCATGGCATCAGCGGCAGCCTGGTGCTCAGGCTCAGCATGCCTGCTGAAGAAATCAGGAATGTTCCCGGCTGGTTGTTCATTAGGATATGGGGACAGCCTGTCCCGTTCAAGGTCGTTGATGAATCAGTTTATCAGAAGGACAACCGGCATCTTGTCATCGGTCTTGAAGGGATCGACAGCCAGGAAAGCGCCCGCCGGCTCGTAGGCTATACTTGCTGTCTCGAGGGGCAATGGTCCGATTGGTTCTCTGTGGAAGGCGGTTCTGCAAACCCCTGGATTGGTGCAGAGGTGACGGACGCGACCACCGGAAAAACAGGGACGGTCATCAGCTACAATGACATCCCCGGCAATCCCCTGATTGAAATCCAGATCTCGGGTAAAACCATCCTGCTCCCATTCAACGACGACTATATCCTGGAATCCGATAAAAACGCGAGAAAATTACGCGTCAGAATCCCTTTGGAAATGTGGAATCTCTAATTTCCTCCGGTTGCACCGGCTGCGCCGGATGCACCGGAGGCTACTGTTCCCCTCCTTTTTCCTTTTTCCTTTTTCCTTGTTTCAGGGCCTTATCATTTCCATTTTCCCGTTTTCGTTTAATTTGACAACGGTCGAGGGCTTGCACGGACGGATGTCATCCTGGCGCCACTTGACCACGTAATCAACTTGTTCAATGAATGATTGGGGAATATCACGGAATGATTTCGGAGGAGGTTCACTGGACAGGTTGGCCGAGGAGGAAACGAGGGGATGGCCAACTTGCCGGATCAGCTCGACGCAAAAGGGATCCTGGGGAATGCGTATTCCAATGGATCCATCCGGAGCCGGAAGGTTGGGGGCCAGGTTGCGGGCATGCGGAAAAATGAGGGTAAGGGGATCCAGCGTTTTTTTCATTACCTGCCAGATCAGATCCGGTGTATCGAAAGTATACTCTTCCGCCATATGGCTGTCAGCGGCCAGTATAAGCATGCTCCTGAACTCGGGCCGTTCCTTTATCCTGTAAACCTTCTGTACGGCTGCAGCAAGGGTGGCATCGCACCCGATGCCCCAGATCGTGTCGGTGGGGTACAGGATGACTCCTCCTTGCCTGAGGATCTTGGCTGCCTGGTTTAGATCATAGCTGTCCCAGCCAGTTTTAGCGCTGACTTTCATACAGTTGACGAAGATAATAATATTTTTTCCAAGCGTAAAGTGCTGAAAAGCGGGCAATTTGCCATCCGGCTTGTCCTTCCAGAAAACCCAGGTGAATGCAATATTCTCTGAACCAGCGCCATACGCAATGTCCGAGAGCAGAAGTCCGGCGCGATTTTATTCCGCGGTCAAAATAGGATCGTGCCGATATTCTGGCGAACTGGTCGGTTTTTTTCTGTTGCTCCTGCAGGGTGTGGATGGCCCAATGAAGTAGATCTCCATGAACTCTGGAAATCTTTGATCCCGGATCCATCCTGACAAAATCATGCGGATCCAGGCCGCACCACCGGGCCTTCCGGCGATCGAACAACCTGAGCTTTTTATCGGGATACAGTGTTGTGAGCTTCATCCACCGGCCGCACCAGCTATTCCTTCTGTTGAAAATATATCCGTCATGGGTCCACTCTTCCTTGAGCCTTGAGACCTGAGCCTTGAGACTTTCCGACAATGCCTCGTCAGCATCCAGCGACAGGATATAGTCAAAAGACGCCCGCCCTGTTGCACGGTTCTTCTGGGCGACATACCCGTCGAAAACATGCTGCTCAAACCGGACATCAAGCTCCCGGCAAATTGCCTCCGTTCTGTCAGTACTGAATGAATCGAGCACATAGATCTCATCGGCGACACCCAGCAGCGACTCGAGGCACCGCCTGATATCCAGCTCCTCGTTAAAGGAAATGATTACCGCCGAAATCTTAACTCTCATTCCTCACAATACCTCACCATTCCTCACCATTCCTCACTATATCCCTACGCAGACACATTAAACTCCCTCAGCGCCTCGTTCAGGGCCGTCTTCAGGTCGGTCGATCCTTTCCTTTGCCCGATGATCAGGGCGCAGGGGACCTGGTATTCGCCTGCCGGGAATTTCTTGGCAAAAGTTCCGGGTACAACTACCGAACGTGGAGGCACGAAGCCTTTGTATTCGACTGTTTCAGGACCCGTGACATCCAGGATCCGGGTTGATCCCGTGATCACGGTATTGGCCCCCAGAACCGCCTCGCGCCCGATCCGGGCACCTTCCACCACGATACAGCGTGATCCGACGAACACATCGTCCTCGATGATGACCGGGGCGGCCTGAACCGGTTCCAGAACCCCTCCGATTCCCGCACCTCCGCTGAGATGAACATTTTTTCCGATCTGGGCGCAGGAACCGACAGTAGCCCAGGTATCAACCATTGTCCCCTCATCCACGTAAGCGCCGATATTCACGTACGAGGGCATCAGGATCACCCCGGGTGCCAGGAAGGAGCCATACCGGGCCACTGCATGGGGCACCACCCGGACTCCCTGGCTGGCATAATCCTTTTTCAGGGGTATCTTGTCATAAAACTCCATCGGCCCGGCTTCCGTGACCTCCATCTGCATGAAAGGAAAATAGAGGATGACGGCTTTCTTGATCCAGTCGTTCACTATCCATGAACCATCCTTCGGCTGGGCAACACGCAGCCGGCCCTTGTCGAGCTCCTCCAAGACCGTCACGATCGCTTCCCGGTACCGGGATTCCTGCAACAGCTGCCGTTCGTCCCACGCTCTCTCGATTAAAACCTGCAAAGCATCCATACTGATCTGGTTATTGACCCAAAGATAATCGGATATGCCGATTTTAGTAAATTTGATGCAGAAAGCAAGGGCATAAGGGTTTTGGATCCCAGGAGCCCGGAAATTGACTGGCTACCTTTTACCCATAAGCTCTCAAGCCCTTAATCTCTTGGATGATGAACATACCCGTACTCTCCGATATCCTTGCCGCCCATGAGCGCATCCGTCCTTTCATTCACCGGACCCCGGTAATGACCAGCACGAGTATCAACAGGATACTGGGGGCGGAATTCTATTTTAAATGTGAGAACTTCCAAAAGGTCGGGGCTTTCAAATACAGGGGCGCCACCAATGCCGTCTTATCCCTTACTTCGGATGAGCTGTCTCATGGTGTAGGCACCCATTCTTCAGGCAACCATGCGGCTGCCCTGGCCCTGGCAGCCCGGATGGCCGGCGTACCGGCCTATATCGTAATGCCCCGGACAGCCCCTGAAATCAAGAAAGCAGCAGTGTCGGGATACGGGGGTATCATCACCTACTGCGAGCCCACCCTTGAAGCCCGCGAGTCCACTATGGAGAAAGTACAAAGCGAGACCGGCTGCACCTTCATACACCCCTATAACCGGTTCGAGATCATAGCTGGCCAGGGAACTGCGGCCCTGGAGTTGATGGAGGATATTCCCGGCCTCGATATCATCATGGCTCCCGTCGGCGGCGGAGGATTGCTCAGCGGCACCGCCGTTGCTTCCAAGGGCCTTAACCCGAGAATCACAGTCTGGGCCGGGGAACCGAAGAATGCGGATGATGCCTGGAGATCTTTCTACTCCGGGGAAATTCATCCATCGGTCAATCCTCAGACCATCGCCGACGGATTGCTGACCTCACTGGGAACCCTGACATTCGAGGTGATCCGCAAATACGCCGATGCCATCCTCCTCTGTCCTGAAAACCTCATCCGGGAGGCGCAAAGGCTGATCATGGAGAGGATGAAGATCATTATCGAGCCAAGCTCAGCCGTACCCCTCGGGGCCCTCATGGCTGAACCCGGCAGGCATTGGAAAGGGAAAAAGATCGGGATCATCCTGAGCGGCGGAAACGCCTCTCTGTGGTAATACCGTCACCTGCCACTTGTCACTCGTATCTGACAGCTCACCGGCCGGTGGTCTGAGTGGCTGACCTTGCCGGTTTTAAAGCCGGCCGACTCCATTTCCTTGCTGTGCAGGATGTAGTCTATCCGCACGGGCCCTTTGATATCAGGATAGGTGATACCCAGCCAGCGCCCGCCTGAAAGAAAGCTGTCGGTCAAGCCTTTCCGGATCGTGGTTGTCGCGTAGCTGACCGGAGTGTCGTTGAAATCCCCGCACACGATCACCGGGTAAGGCGATTGGCTGATGTCCTTCCTGATCTGCCTGGCTTGCTCTGAGCGTCGGACATAAGCCGATTTCATCCTGTAAATGATCCGGGTGATCTTGTCACCCGATAGGGAGGTGGTATCCGATTTATCGTCTATCCATTGGAATTCGTCGCGGTTGAAATGGAGGGATTCCAGGTGGGTGTTATAGACCCTGACGGTATCGGTGCCGATGACCAGATCGGCATAGATGCCCATATTGAGTGTACCGGAAAAATGCTCATGGCCGGAACCGATCACGGGGAACCGGCTGTATATCGCCAGACCGTGTTTCCGGTTCTGGACGGTGTAGTTATACTCAATGTAGCTGTTCGGAAGGAAGGCCAGTTCCGATCCTATCCTGGCCGGTGAGAGTTTTCCCTGGTCCTGGGTCAGGAATTCCTGTAGGCAAAGTATATCAGGCTTGTTTTCAGTAATATAATCAAATATTCCCCGGCTTGCATCCGGCTGGCCTGACCATTGATAAAAGTCGAACAGCCTGACATTATAGCTGATGACCTTCACCTGTGCAGCAGACTTATTTTCCGGGTTTTTCTTCCCGGGTATCTGGAAGGTATGCACAAAAGGGGTCCAGCTTGCCAGGATCATGAGAAGGGGAAGAAAGGCTGCCTTGCTTCTCAGGATAGCCATCAGGATCAGGAAAATGAACTGGAGCAGGATGAGAATGGGAAATGTCAGTCCGAAAAATGCCAGGGGCCAAAAGGCCGCGGGACTGATCCACTGGCTCAGGATGGCACCCGCCATGGGCAAGACCGTTACCAGGTACAGATAGAATACTATGCGCCTGAGGATCTTCTTCATGCTTATTTTTTATTGCTCCGGAACAGGATCTCCTTTTCTTCCTTTGACAACCCATTGTATCCGCTTTTCGAGATCTTGTCAAGGATCCGGTCAATTTGTTGCTGTTCCTGTGTTTTGCGGGCATTGTATTCCCTGTCTGTTTCAGGCTGGCCGGGGGATTTCCTGTACCTGACACGCATTGTCCCGGGTCTTTTCCTGAAGAGACTTGCCAGGTTATCCATGAACCGGCTGAATCCCCCGGTCATATCCCGTCCTCCCTTAAGCTGAAGGGCATACAGGACACCAAAGAGGGCTCCTCCCAAATGGGCAAGGTGCCCACCTGCATTTTCCGAACGGATGCTCAGAATATCGATCAGTATGGTTATCCAGGCTATATGCTTGAGCTTGATTTGCCCGATGAACATAAGGTGGATGGAGTAATTGGGCACATAAAAGGCGATGGACATCACCACGGCCAGGATGGCGGCTGAGGCCCCCAGTGCCACGGCGTTCGGCAGGCTCTCACGGAAAGCCGGGAAAATATTGTAGGACAATACGTAGACCACCCCTCCGGCCAAACCTCCCAGCAGGTACACGGACAATAGCTTCCTGGCATTCAGATGTTCCAGGAAGATCTTCCCGAACCAATAGAGCCACAGCATGTTGAATAAAACATGGAAAAAACCGTAATGAAGGAACATGTAGGTGACAATTGTCCACGGCCTTAACAGGATTCGCCCCGGATCCGCCGGTAACGCCAGGAAACCAAGGACCACTTGTTCCAGGTTTTCCTGACGGAACAGGAAAAACCCGACTCCCAGGATTTTAAGTACCAGGAAAATCCCCACGTTGATCAGGATCAGCTGGGTCAGTGCACCACCCCGGCGGAAAAACCTTTTCAGCTCTTCAAAAGCATTCATCTGCTAATAGAAATGTTTCCGGTTTGTCCGGTTCCAGTACTTGATCAGGATGAAACCAAAGATCATGCCACCCAGATGTGCGAAATGAGCAACATTGTCACCCGGCTGGTTCAGGACTGCCGACCAGAGTTCAATGGCGCCGTAACCCATCACGAACCATTTGGCCTTGATCGGGATCGGGGGGAAAAGAAGCATGAGCTGGGTGTTCGGGAAAAGCATCCCGAAAGCCAGAAGTACACCGAAGACGGCTCCGGATGCCCCTACAGTGGGAACATTGATCCGTGCGTCAGTTATCTGGTTAATGAATCCGGTAGCTTCGGTTACATAGGATGGATTGCTGGGATCGCTGATCCAACCGGTCACAAATTCGGAGACCCGGTTCATGTATTCCGGAACATGGTCCTTCACATATACGGCAAATGCATCCGGGGAAATGGAGGAAATCACAGCCTGTGCATCACGCATCATGCCGTGAATCGACAAATAGTTGACAAAAAGATGCAGTCCGGCAGCACCCAGACCGGTAACAAAATAGTAGATGAAAAAGCGTTTCGGACCCCAGACCGATTCAAGGACCCTGCCAAACATCCAGAGGGCAAACATATTGAAAAACAGGTGCGTAAGCCCACTGTGCATGAACATGTGGGTGATCAGCTGATAGGGCTGGAAATATTCGGAACCCGGATAATAAAGAGCCAGGTAACGGGTCAGGTCTAATCCGTACCTTTCTCCCACCACAGTGATCAGGTAAAGCAAAACATTGATCGCGATGATGTTCGTAACCACCGGCGGCAGGTTGCCGCCCCTTCCCCCGAACTTTTCAAACATTTTGGTGACTGGTTATTCGTGACTCGTGACTCGTGACTCGTGACTCGTGACTCGTGACTCGTGACTCGTGAC
>CAZJNQ010000039.1:0-28236 GCA_964547475.1 uncultured Porphyromonadaceae bacterium | reverse complement strand
TGAATTAATATCACAAAGATAATGTTTCTATATTAATTTGTCATGACACTAGTTGAATATCATAATCAGAAATGGGATAGACCTTGCAGATCAGATGCCTGCCTTCATACAGGGAGCACCTGTTTTTATTCGTTAAATAGGGGCATTTACGGATAAACTGGCAACAGACTCCGCAAGCCGCGCAGGCTCCCTGCCTGTTTTTTTCAATATACCGAAGGGTTTTCCGGGTAAAAAAATAAACCAGGATTTGCCTCCGGAATGTACCCCAGACAATCCTGCGCATTCTTTTGTCCCTTAATTTAAAGACAGCCCCTGCGAAAGCCAGGAAATTTCCGATTTCCAATCGGAAGTTCTGAAAATGGCTGTCAGACCTGTTCACGGTGCATGCTTCTTATTTAGTTTTCGGACTGTGCGGATCAGCAATCCATCGGAGCAAACCTCGGCAATCCGGACACCGTCTTTCTCGTGTATCTTTATTTTTTCCTCCATTTTCGCTATGACTGCATCTGTTTTGTACCTGCAAATCTACAATAGTTAATCTTGTATCAATCCGGAAAAAGAGGACCCGGATTGTAATAATTCCAAAGGGTGTTCGTCTAACTTCCGGCATTGGAATATCTTTTTTCCGTTATTTTTACCGCAAACCAATCTTTTATGAAGAATCCCCTTTCAACCCTCCTGATGGCCGTTCTATTGATGGCCACCACCCAAGCTTATTGCCAATCGCCGGAAATATATGAATGGCGGGGCCCGGACCGTAACGGCATCTATCTTGACCGTGACCTGCTCAAGCAGTGGCCCGAGGCAGGTCCGGCGCTGGTTTGGGAATATGAGGGTGTTGGAAACGGATACGGCTCACCTGTTTTTACTCCTGATAAAATGTACATCACGGGGGAAAAGGACAGCCTGGCCTGGCTCTTTGCCTTCGACCTGAGCGGGAAACTTATCTGGAAAAGGGATTACGGCAAGGAATGGGTGGCGAGCTTTAATGGCTCAAGATGCGCACCTACCATAGCAGGCGACCTGGTTTACGCCACCTCCGGATTGGGAAATATCTACTGTTTCGACCGCCATTCGGGTGAAAAAAAGTGGTCGGTCGACCTGATGAACGACCTGCATGGCCAGTACCCCCTATATGGCATTTCGGAGGCGGTTGCCATTGACGGTGATCGCGTGTTCTGTACCCCTGGAGGCCGGGATACCAACGTGGTGGCGCTCAACCGCCATACCGGCAAGATATTGTGGATCAACAAGGGCCACGGCGAGAGGCCCGGGTACAACCAGCCCAGGGTCATTCACCTGCGGAAAAGGAATGTACTGGTGACTATCACCGCATATGAGATGCTGGGGCTGGATACCCAAACAGGCGAACTGCTCTGGGCCCATGAAATGGACAATGTGCCTGTGGCGGACCGCAAGCTGGGATTGGGCGACACTCATGCCAACACTGTGCTATACGAGAATGGGTACATTTATTATGCCGAGGGCGACGGAAACTGCGGCATGAAATTCCAGTTGTCATCCGATGGAGCAACCATCAGGGAGATCTGGCGGAACAAGGCGTTCGACAGTTATATGGGGGGCATCGTCAAGATCGGGGATTATCTGTATGGCTCTACCATGGCATCACCCGGTTTTATGAGCATCAGCGCGGAAACCGGAGAGGCCGGAAAGGAACTGAAGATCGCCAGCGGCGCGGTCATTGCCGCGGACAGCATGCTCTATTATTACAATTTCCGGGGCGAAATGATGCTTATCCGCGCCGATCCGCCGGGCATGGAAGTGGTCAGCAAATTCCGGATCACCAAGGGGGCCAAGGAACATTTCGCCCACCCGGTGATCCATGACGGCAAGCTCTACGTAAGGCACGGGAATGTCCTGCAGGCTTTCCAGATCAAGGCAGGAGCCTGACGAAGGAAGACTAACGGCGGACGATGTCTGAGTCCAACGCCTTGTTGTCACATTTCAGTTTCAGGGTATTGGCATGCGGGGAAACCGGACCTGACGGCAAAGAGACACGGAGTCCTTCACCGGTTTGCTGCCAGTGAATTTGTTCATCCGATCCCAATAGTGATAACTTTTTGATTTTTAACCCTTTCACAGAATTAATAAGGATTTCCCTTCCCGGCCATTCAAGCAGGATCGCATAGAGAACATTCCCTCTCCGGGTAAACCGTATGTCACCGGCTTTAAACTGATAGTCTCCATCCGGACTGTCCCATGATCCTGTTTCCTCATTGGCATAACCTTCGCCGTAAACCGACCAGGGCCTGGTTCCGTAAATCGCCTCGCCGTTCACCGAAAGCCAGGCGCCTATCCCCCTCAGGCGGTCCTGCATGACTTCCGGGATGGTCCCGTCGGCTTTCGGACCGATATTGATCAGAAGATTCCCCCCTTTGCTGGCAATGTCGGCCAGATAGTCTACGAGCTCATTGGTGGTCATGTACATCTCATCCGGTGTCCGCCGGTTATAGCCCCAGGAAGTGGGATCAAGGGCATCACAGGTTTCCCAGGGCATTGTATATATCCTGGAGATATTCCTCCGTTCGGGAGTCTGAAAATCGCCCAGTAATGATCCGTTCACGATATTCAGTTCTTTTTCGTATTGTGCCAGAAGTGACTTTGAAACGGATCTTTTTGACTGGCTGCCTGCCCGGGTTGTATCGTGCCCCCAGCGTTCATTGGTCACCACTTCATCAGGTTTCTTTGAATGGTTGTAGAAATAGGCAATGACCTCCTTGCTGTTAAAATGGTCGGCATTCAGCGGCTTTCCATTTGGATCGGCAAAAGGACTGACCGTTACGTCCCCCCACAGGATATCCGGCTGGTAGAGATCCACCAGTTCCTTGATTGAATTATTTATGTACTCCACCCATTCCTTGCCCGGAAACCGTTTATCCCAAAAGGAGTAAGTGGTATTGTGATAAAATCCCATCTTCAGCCCCCGTGAACGAACCGCCTTCAACAGATCACCCGCCAGGTCACGATGCGGTCCCATGTCCATGGAATTCCGGCTCGCAAATCGGGTCGGCCAGAGGGCAAACTCATCTCCGTGCCGGGCTGTCATGACTACGTACCTGGCACCAGCCTGGACAAAGAGATCCGCCCATGCATCCGGGTCAAACTGTTCAGCCTTAAACATGGGTATGAACTGATCATATTCAAAATCAACGCCATAGTTTTCCCGCTGGTATTGATTGGCCTGGCCCCGGCTACCCCGGGTCTCCGCCTGAAAAACGCTGTCGGGCAGGTCACCCTGGGCGGCGGTATAGGGCGGACCTCCCGGAGTCTGGCCCCAGGTGGACCTGGGACTCATCATTTCCACAAACCACTCATGAAATGCCGGTACCGAATAGACCCCCCAATGGATGAAAATGCCAAACCGGGCATCCCTGAACCATTGAGGAACGGGATGCGAATCAAGGGATTCAAAAGTGGGCTCATACGTTTTCCTGGGTTGTTCTCTACAACCCGGAATAAGTGCCATTGCAGCAAGGAACATAACGATCCAGGGTAGCAATCCCAATGGTTTCTGCAGGTTCATTCAGTAAAGGTTATTTAAAAAGGTTAGGGAAACTCGATCAGGTCCAGAATATTACGGAAATTTACCGAAAGACCCCGAGAAATCCAACCGGTTGATTCGATTCCCCTGCCATCTTTGCCTGTTTTTGGGTGTCAATATTCTGCCCCGATGACAGCACTGAAAATATTCCCGCAAAATCATAACTTTAAGGGAATCCGTTCCCGTAGTAACATGATCTCAACACAATGAAGACATCCAGGTTTTTTCCCGGTCTTTGGGTTACCGCCCTGTTGGTGACCCTGTCAGGTTGTTCCACTGACAAAATGATAAATCCCCCGAATTACGGTCAAAGGAAATCCATCACTTTCGATGCGTTGAAGGAGCAATTCAAAAGTCCTGACATGATTTATGCCCCGTTTGTGTTCTGGTTCTGGGACGAACCGCTGAACCAGGATAAGATGGCCGAAATGGCGCGAGTGATGGGATCTCAGGGTTTTAACCCCGGCTATGCCCATGCGAGGCATTCCATGGTTGATGCTCCAAGCCTGCCCGACTCACAGTGGCTTGGCGAGCAGTGGTTCTCATCGTTTGGTGCGGCACTGGCCGAAGCTGAGAAACAAGATAAATACCTGGGCTACTGCGATGAATACTGGTGGCCCAGTTTTCAGGCAAACGGCCGGGTCCTGAAACAATATCCTGAACTGAAGGCTGAATCATTGAAGTGGGAAATCCTCGATGTTGACGGCGACAAGGAGGTGCAGGTGCCGGCATCATTCTTTGCCGTCGCAGCTCAACTGGCAACCCCCGTTGAGGTCACTCCTCCCCTGCCCCGGTTCGGGAAATGGATCTGGAATCCGGACGGGAAGGAGATCACGCATACATGCCGGTTCCGTCACCCGTTCGATCTGCCGGAAGGGAAAACAATCAGCCACGCGGCTCTCCGGATCACTGCTGACAATGAGTTCGTTCTGTATGTTAACAGTCAGCGTGTGGGTGGAAGTACCGACTGGGAAAAGCCTGTCCTGTTTGATTTGATAAAGATGGTTGGAGCCGGGAAAAACCTGCTTGCCCTTGAATGTCGCAATATTGACGGGCGTTATGGATTAACTGCCGGCATGCGGATCACCTTCAGCGATGAAAGCACCCTGGAAACCGGGACTGATAAAACCTGGCTCACTTCGCTTTCATCTGAAAAAGGCTGGGAAAATCAGGATTATCAATCCGGTCATTGGAAACCTGCGGTGGAGATTGCCAATCCGGGAGACAATCCCTGGTCGGTGATCGACAATACCGAACCGTTTAAAGCGGCGCTCATTCAAAGCAACACCCTTCAGATCATCGGATCGGGCGATCCGTTTGGCTGGAAAGTGCCTTCCGGAGGAATTTGGCGCGTGTATATATTCAATAAATATTTCCATCCGGGGGCTGCAGACGGACAGCAATGCAACAGCATCGACAATCGTCTTGGAGCCGCCTTTATTAAAGTGGCCCTGGAGCCATATGCACGGCGGTTTGGCGAAAAAATGGGCAAGTCGATACCCGGGGATTTCATTGATCATGAAGGGGACTACGGCTGGCAGATGGCTTGGTCGGGTTCGCTTGACAGCTCATTTCTTGCCAGGCACGGCAGGGATATCCGTCTCAGCTTGCCTTTGATGATGGATACCGATGTTGAGGGAACCTATGCCAAAGCCCGCTGGGAGTGGTTCGACCTGGTATCGGACCTGTACGCCGGAAATTTCAGGCAAATAACGGACTGGCATGAAAAACAGGGCATGTATACAACGGCCCATGTGTGGGAAGAGGGTCTCCCGCCTCAGGTGAACTGCGTGGGCGACCACCTGAAAATCCTCAGGGCGCTGACCATGCCCGGACAGGACTGCCTGGGGCTGAAGGCTTTGCGGGTCCATGATTTCAAGGAACCGCAGTCGGTTTCGGAATTTGAGAATGTCCGGTTCGCCAGCGAAGTCCTGGGTGCAAGCGATTTTGAGCCGGGCATGGGGCTCTGGGGCTCTTTTACCCCTTCATTGCTGAAACAGAGCGTGAATTCCTTCACAACCTGGGGCGTGAGCCACGTGATCCCGCACGGGGTGTTCACTAACCGGATGCTGAAAGGCAATCCTTGGCCCCCCGATTGGTATAACGAAAACCCGATGTTTCCCTGGATGCATTTCTGGACCGATTTTACCCGCCGGGCCAGCTTTATTAATTCAATGGGGCACACGGTGCCCGATGTCCTGTTGTACAATCCGATAGAATCGGCATGGATCAATGCCAATGCGCCGTTGCTGGATGTCAACGGGATGTGGTCCTTTGACGAATCCCTGCCTGACGGCAAACGGATCAACGGGATCGATAAAATCTATACTGATGCGATCAACGACCTCACGGATGCCCGGATCGAATTCCTGGTCGGTGACCGGTATTACCTGGATCAGATGAAGGTGAAGAAAGGCAAGCTGATGGTGGGACCTTTCGCTTTCAGCGCGATTATCCTTCCCGGAGTGGAAATTCTCACCCTGGATATCGCAAGAAAGATCCTTGATTTCGCCAATGCGGGCGGCAGGGTTTATTCGCTGGGCGAGCTGCCTGTTGCCTCGGCCGATAACGGCATGAACGATCCGGAGATGAAAAAACTGATGGATGAGCTCAAAAAACTGCAAACCTATACTGCTTGCCGCGATAATCTGAAATCCTCCCTCGAAAAGGGAACGCCAGGCCTGGAAAGTCAGGCCCGGTTCCTTTCCGGAGCCTTCCCGATGCTAAAGCAGCACCGCCGGATTGACGGAAGGGATTTCTTCTGGCTCGCCAATAATCATGACAAGGCACAGGTTTGTGAGCTCATGATCATGGGAGTGAAAGGTGCCGCTTCGATCTGGGACTGCGAAACCGGTGAAATCCGGCCGATTGCTTCTGCAGATGGAAATGACGGCAGTACGATCAAGCTTGCATTCAAACCATTGGAGGCTTACTGGTTGGTCTTTGATGCCCATTCTCCTGTTTACCGTGTCGCTGAAAAACCGGAGCCTGAAATTCTCATGACCGTAACCGGCACGTGGAATGTTTCGTATGACGGCGGGATCCAGCCGGTGATGGAATTCTCATTACGGCCGCCGGACGCCTTTGCTGAAGGAGTTGAAAAGCCGCTTGAAGACTGGAAAACATGGGGTCTTGAGAAATTCAGCGGACTCCTGGATTATTCAAAAACTATCCATATTGATCAGCTTAAAAGCCGGATGTATGTCGATCTTGGCAAGGTCTGCCATGTGGCTGAAGTCTGGGTCAACAGTCAATCCGCAGGTTCAAGAATGTGGGGTCCGTATGTGTTTGACATTTCTGCTGCCGTGAAGCCGGGGCCGAATGAAATCCGGGTCCGGATCGCCAACCTGATCAACAACAGTTACGGTGACCTGAAGGAATCGGGATTGATGGGTCCGGTTACATTATTGGCCGGGGAATCATTCAAAACCGTCCATTAAGCATCGCTGGGCAATTGCCAGCCCGGCGGACAACAAGCCAAATGAGCTATTAAGTTAATTCAGAAATTTCACTTTGTCTGGAACAATTAGTGAGATTATCTTTAAAGGATTAAACTAAACACTCTCAAAATGAAGGATCAATTCCCTCTTCGAATCTCACTCGCGCTGGTTTTCTGCATGACCTTTGTTTTCAATTATCCCTCCGTTCTCACGGCTCAGGACATTTCAACTAAAAGGTCATCTGTGACATGGAACCTGGGTTTCGGAACGGGTTCCTATAACGGGCTGGTGCCTGTTGAAATTAATTCGATCATCGGGATGGTGCCCGGGCGGGCAAAGTTCACCAATTGGGCGACAGCTTTCAGGCTGGTTGTTGCCACAGACCTGCTCCGGTCAAGGCTTAGCCTCGGAGGAGAGTATGGAGCACAAGTGGTGATTGAGGGGGAAGACAGTCCTTATCTTATCGGAGTGGTGGGTCCTGACGGAATGATTCATTCGTTGTTATTCACGGGCGACTACCTGGTTGGAAATATTGGTAAAAACACACCGGTATATGCGACAGGAGGTGTGGGAATGTTGCTGTTTGCCTACATGGAAACCCGTGCCACGGATCCCTTTGGTCCCGATACGAAGGGCGGAGTAACGATACAACCAGCAGCCTCCCTGGGGATCATTGTACCGGTCAGGGTGGCTCCGTTCTTAGTGATTGATCCGCAGATCAGGTTTATGGGGAGTACCGGTAAAGAAAAACTGCTTCAAGCACAGTTCATGATCGGTTTATCTTATCGGTGGTGAGGTGAAAATGCAGGCAGAATGATATACAGGTGCTTTGTTTTCCTGATATTGTTGCCACTTGCAGCGTAAGCGCAATTGCAGATTGACAGGGTATTTTCTGATAACATGCTCCTGCAGCGCGATCAACCTGCATGTGTCAGGGGAAAGGCTGCCCCCGGCCAAAGGGTCTGAATATGGTGGTTGTATCGACAGCTTCACTCCCTCCCGGGGTGGATAATGAAGCCTGGTAAAAATCAAAACAAGTGATGGAAGTTGTCGGCTGGTTAATAGAACAGCTTTAATTTTACCAAAAAATACATCTGGGATGAAAAAACTGACTATCCTATTACTTGTTATTGTTTGTCAATCGCAACTATTATCAGGGCAGGACATGTTCCCCGCAAGGCAGCTGACATTTAATCCTGCACAAGAGGGTTTTGCCACCTGGTCTCCTGACAGCAGGTTTATTGTTTATCAACATACTGACCTGAATGACACAACCGGGAATAACGGCTTATGGATGGTATCGGCAGACGGAACCGGGCCCAGGCAGATCTTCAGAGGTTTGGCGGAACACGCAAAATGGTCGCCTGACGGCAGCATGATAGTTTCTACAAGCACAAGATCAGGGAATTTCGATATCTGGATCATGGATATTGATGCCAATAAGATCAGGAAAGAGCTGGAGGCAATCAATAAAAAATAATCACGTGTAGGGCCTCAGGGTAAACCCGTTTATGTCACGTCCGGTCTCAATTCCTGACGCAGCGAACCGATAATCCATCTGTGCCGTAGGTGTACCTGTAGACCACATCGAACTGGAAGGACAGGCTGCGGGTCCATGCACGGGTGGATTCGCCCAGGGTAGAGGACCAGAAGTATGCGTAGCCACTGATGTAATCGAATCTCTTACTAAAATCTTCACGCCTTCCGCCCGGCAAGGCTGAAAATCCGCTTGCATTGTTTCCTGTCTGGCCATAGCCGATGGAGTTCATGGCATTATAGGTAGTCCAGCCGGATGTGTAGGCCAGTGATTTCCCGATATCCTCACCGCTGCCCCCGAATCCATATCCATTACTGGTCAGGAAATCGGTCAAAACCGTCCATTCGGCATCGCTGGGCAGATGCCAGCCCGGCGGACACACACCCGGGATCCCGCTGGGAACCGCGTTGCTGCTCGCCGCTCCGTTCATGGCAGCAGGCCAATTGTACAAGACTCCGTAAGTCGTGTAATTGGCCTGTGATTTAGCCTCGCTGACGCTGCTGCCCACATATCCGTATACGTAGTAATACTCCTGGGTGAAGGACCCTGAATCAGGGGGACTTACCTCCGGCAGGTATGCCAGGTTTTCACACATCCAGATCTGGGATCCGATGACCTTATAGCCATATGTATGTCCGTCGCGGGGATCGGTAAAGGTTCCATCTTTCTCCTTTCCGCCTGAGGTAACCATCACGGTATAAGTTATGCAATCAGTCAATTCACCGGCATCCATCACCTCCAGTGATACGGAGTAGAATCCGGCTGTTTCAAACTGATGAGCAACCGTTTTGATGGTCGAAAAAGGAGTCCAGGTTCCGTTGTTCTCCCAATCCCATCGAACCTGTAACTGCTCGACCGGCGTTTCGGCATCCGAACTGCCGGAGGCGTCAAATTGGAAAACAGTTGTTGTCGTACCGGATGTGGGCGTAAATTCAAAACAGGCGATTGGAACCGTATTGTCGGTTTCCTTGTTGCAACCGGCAAAACAACCGGCAACCGCCGCCATCAAGAGAATACAACACTTTTTCATTTCAGAAGGCTGATTCAATCATTAAGCATTCACGGTGACTTTCTCAGTCGGTAATTAAGATCAAATAACTTAAGGTCTTGACAGGAATAAAGTTAAGATATAAATTTTCCTTAAAAAAGCAAATCCTTTCAAACCTTTTCAATAACAAGCCAAGCGTTTGCCAATAACATTCACTCAGGCTTACAAGAGCGAGGGTTCCTGCATAATCCGTGAAGATTTCAGAGACTTTTTACAATACCCAACTCCCTTACAGTCATAACCATTTAGGAATTAATTCCCATAAAGTCATTACTGAATTATTGCTCATAGGCCACTATCTTACCCTGTAACCCAACCCCCACAAGGGCTTGGGATATTGGATTTTTTCTTACCTTTGCCCACCCAAGACCGTTTTACGGTTGCGGAGAGGGCCCATAGCTCAGCTGGTCAGAGCATCTGACTCATAATCAGAGGGTCGCTGGTTCAAGCCCAGCTGGGCCCACGGTGAAAATCAAGAGGTTAGCCACTACACAAAAGTGGTTTTTTCTTTTCGGTGCAAACGGATTGCATAACTTGATACCCGGATAGAGTTACAATCTTTATCGCTTATTCCAGTGTAAGCAACGGGGAGTGCGCTCCTGTGATTTTGGCAATCACCGCACAAAATGCAACGATTAATTTGGATTTGCGTCGAATATGTTGTATTTTCGTCGCAAATCATGCATCGAATGAAAGTTTTTATACATCAGTTGGATCATTGGCCCAATTTCACCTGGAGATCTGATGAGTTGATAAACCCATTGAGTGAAGTAAGGAATTTACAGGGACGTCTATTGGGAAGAATGGAATCGTTGGGATTTGATTTACGAAACGAGTCCACGCTGGAAACTTTGACCCTTGATGTGTTAAAATCTACAGAAATTGAAAGTGAATTTTTAAATCCCGATCAGGTTCGATCTTCGGTTGCCAGAAAATTGGGTATGGATATTACGGGTTTGGTGGAGCCAGACAGATATGTGGATGGCATAGTCGAAATGACGTTTGACGCTACCCATAATTGTTTCAAAACAGTATCCACTGAAAGACTTTTTAACTGGCATGCTGCCTTGTTCCCGACAGGAAGGAGCGGAATGAAAAAGATTACCGTTGCAACCTGGAGAACCGATTCTAAAGGCCCAATGCAAGTCGTTTCCGGAGTTGTCGGTAAGGAAAAGGTGCATTTTCAGGCACCTGATTCATCCTTGTTAGAATCAGAAATGAATCGATTTTTAGACTGGTTTAATACCAACAATAAACTTGACCTGGTGCTGAAAGCCGCAGTTACTCATTTATGGTTTATAACCCTCCATCCTTTTGACGATGGAAATGGCCGTATAGCCAGGGCTTTGACGGATATGGCATTAGCACAGTCAGACAGAAGCTCACAGCGCTTTTATAGCATGTCAGCCCAAATCAGGATTGAAAGAAAACAGTACTATGAAATACTGGAAAAAACTCAAACAGGAAATCTCGATATAACCGACTGGATCAAATGGTTCTTAAGTTGCCTGACAAATGCCTTAAAATCGACTGATACCATTTTGAACCGTGTCCTGTTTAAAGCGGATTTTTGGACCCGGAATGTCGAAACAGTAATGAATGAAAGACAAAAAAAGTTGCTGAATAAAATTCTGGACGGATTGGAAGGAAAGCTGACATCTTCAAAATGGGCCAAAATGGCGAAATGTTCCAAGGACACTGCCATACGAGATATCAACGACCTGATCAGCAAGAACATAATACAAAAAGAAGAGGCCGGAGGAAGAAGCACATATTATGAATTAAAGAAATACCGATTGAAGCTCTCATAGAACAGGGTTGACCGGCATCACGGCGAAGCTCCACCGTTGTCCCTCAAACAGGCGAATCGCTTTGACCTCTACGGTATTCCATCCCTGTTTCAGAGATATTGGGATGGTTGGGCGCATCCAGTAGAATTGCTCATCGGTGTATGGAAGAAGCTCTTCGGGCCGGCCCCAGCTGTTTCAATGCCTGTCCCAGAGCTAACTGCGGTAGCACAGCGAACATCCATGACCATGACAAGGTTTTCATGTCTTCGTAATCATGCGTTTGACATCCCCGGGAACTTCTCGCTATTATAAACAAATATCTCGATTGGTTTGTATTACAAATAAAAACACAATGAGAAAAAAAGTTTTTGTTTCGATTGCAGCTGTCACCGTGATAGCACTTTCGGGTTGCTCAAAACTGGCCGATTCGCTGACTGTAAAAGTGCCGGTTGAAGCCGCGATAGAACTGGATGTGCCGGCTGAAGGGGGTGATCTGAAATCATCAGGCGGCCGGATTTTCTATGCATCAAGCACTTACAACACCGGTACCGATCCAACTGTTCTGGAGTACAAGGAAAGGATCAAGGAGATTGCAGCCGATGGGGGGAAGGTCAGGATTGAATTAATCCAGCCAATTACCTCCATTACACTTACCAATACAGTGCTTCAGGTCCGGAATGTTGATACGGGAGTTTTGGTTATCGGGTGGAACTTTGAGACCAAAACGTATGAAAACAATGCCGAAATAACCCTGGGTACACCTGTAACAGGCAGTTATGAATCCTTTTCGAGTGCCCTCGACGAAGGTGCCAATGTAATTGTCGAACTGTCGGGGGGTTGCGGAATGATAAGGGAAGCCTGGAAACTGCATTACGTTATTCAAATGACTGTCGTCACCCGGCTATTTTAAGCAGAGTAGAGTTGACATCTCAGTTTATAGAGATGTCAACTCTATTCTTGATTTCTTTTTAATAAATCTGGGGATCATACTGCCTGTATTTATCCAAATTCAGGCATCATAAACAATCAATTGTAGCTGTATTCAGAGCTAGAATCAATCTTATTTTTCTTAGATGCTTCCAAACCCACAATCAAATGGCCACCGGCTTTTTGAATTCCGCGATTCTACCCGAGAACCTGCCTGCTATTGATCACTATAGAGTTGTCAACTCTGTTTTGCTCTCACTTCCTGGGAGCTTTGACGTCGCACACGACACAAATAATATTATCTTTATACAAGTGCAGCCTGCTTGTTTTGTGCATGTTAAGATGATTTGACTGCTCCGGTTCACGAATGTGTCACAAGGTATTTGACGTTAAACAGTTTATCGTTGTTCATATTCCATCAAAATGGCAAAAATCTATTATGTGGGTGACTGGGCGGTTTTGCTGGGTCCATCATTCGCCGAGACGCCTTTTCAACATGCGCCCAAGGGTCTTGAAATTTTCAATTACGGCATATGGTTAAAGGATGCCCTTGAATCCAATGGACAGAATGAAGTAACATCCGTCGCGGCATGGGATTTTTATAAACTCGGACCCGGACAATATGAGAAAATACTCGAAGATTATGATGTGATCGTTTTCAGCGATGTGGAAGGCAAGCTATTTCAGCTGGCACCTGATTTCTTCAATAAGGAAGAGTTCGGGAAAAGGATCCTGACTTACCCCGACAGATTAAAACAAACGATCCATGCGGTCAAGGCGGGCAAAGGCCTGATGCTTCTTGGCGGATGGTACTCCTTTACCGGTGAGATCGGCAAAGGAGGCTGGGGCAGAACACTCCTGCGTGAAGTTCTTCCGGTTCGCTGTCTCGATTTTGAAGACCTCGTGGAAAGCACTGAGGGTTTCTATCCTGAAATCACAGAGGAAGGCAAAGAACATTTTGGAAATTCATTTGATGATTTCCCTCCTGTTCTTGGCTATAACCAGACTCTTGAAATACCTGAAGGCAGGGTACTGATAAGGATAAAGGGAACCGGTGACCCGCTGGTTGCCGTCCGTGATGCAGGCAAGGGGAAAGTGCTTGCCTATACGTCCGATCCGGCACCGCACTGGGGCCTGAACTTTGTTTACTGGAAACATTATAATGATTTTTGGCTCAATTGTTTATCATTAGTTTTTTAGATATGAAAAGCCCATTTAACCGCAGGGATTTTATCAGGACTGCATCCGTTGCAGGAACCGGAATGGCGCTGGGAGCCCCGGGCATAACTTTTGCTTCAGTGAGAGCGGATGACAAACCCGCCATTCTGGGCGGCCCCAGGGTCCATCCCACGGAATTTCCAGGTTGGCCCGTGACCGATCAGACCGAAGAGCAGGCATTGTTGAAAGTTTTGCACAGCAAGAACTGGTGCCGCCTCGGAAGCCATGCCGTTGAAGAGTTTGAGGCGGCATACGCCAAACTCAACGGGGCAAAGCACTGCCTGGGCACCTCCAGCGGCACGGCCGCCCTCTCCACCATACTCGGGGCGCTTGAGATTGGCCCGGGGGATGAGGTCATCATCCCGGTGTATACCTTCATTGCCACGTATAATGTCATTGTCCTGAATTATGCCTTGCCGGTATTCGTGGATACGGATATCGAAAGTTTCCAGATCGATGCCGGCAAAATCGAAGCGTCCATCACTCCCCAAACCCGGGTGATCATGCCGGTTCATATCGGGGGCTCCCCGGCGGACCTCGACAGGATCCTGGCTATTGGCGCAAAGAAAAATCTACCCGTGGTGGAAGACGCCTGCCAGGCCCACCTCGCTGAATGGCGCGGAAAAAAAGCAGGCACCCTGGGCCTGGCAGGCGCCTTCAGCTTTCAGGCCAGCAAAAACCTGAACTGCGGGGAAGGTGGCGCCGTTTTTACAAACGACGGACAGTTTGCACAAAAATGCTTCAACTTTCACCACCAGGGACAGGAAGGACCGGTTGCGGATTTCAATACCGGCTCCGGCACACGGGGCTCAAACTACCGGCTGACCGAATTCCAGGGTAACCTGCTGCTGGCCCAGATGACACGCCTGGTCGACCAGACAAACATCCGGACACAAAACGCGGACTATCTGACCAAGCTGCTGAACGAAATCCCGGGCATCAAACCCGCCCGGCTGTATGACGGCACCACCCGCAGCGCTTATCACTTATACATGTTCCGGTATGACAAGTCGCACTTTGCCGGCATGAGCCGCGAATTGTTCCTGAAAGCGCTCGACCTGGAAGGAGTGCCGTGCTCAAGCGGGTACGACATGATGAATAAGTCGGCCTATGTTACGGGGCTTGCTAAAAACAATCAATATTTGAAGATCTATGGCGAGAAATTCATGAATGAATGGCTGGAACGCGGCCAATGCCCTCAAAATGACATACTGACGAGCGAACAAGCCGTCTGGTTCTTCCAAACCATGCTCCTCGGCACCAGGAAGGATATGGATCAGATTGCGGAAGCCATCCGCAAGATCCGGAAATACGCAGCCGATATTTCCAGGGCATGATCAATTGTTAATAAGGTAAATTCATGAAAGATGAACCGCATTGTATGTAAAATCTTCCTGCCTGCTTTTCTCCTGGTTACTCTCTCCTCCTGGGGTTCGGATTTCCGGGTTGGGATCGCCCGCAGGTCCATCACCCCGGAATTCCCGATTTGGCTGAACGGGTATGCCGGCCGGGAAAAACCGTCGGAAGGCAAGTCGCATGATCTCTGGGTCAAGGCATTGGTCATTGAGGAAAATTCCGGCAGCAAGGTCATCATTGTCACAGTTGACGTACTGGGACTTTCGCGCGAGATAACCGGACAGGTTTCCGATCAGGTCATCAGGAAATACGGCATCAGGAGGTCGCAATTGCTTCTTAATTCATCGCACACTCACTCCGCACCCGTGATATGGCCCTGCCTGAGCGGCATGTTTGATTTCAGTCCGGCCGAACTGCAGGCCGTCATCCGGTATAACCATCAGTTGGCCGAAGATATCGTGTGGGTGATCGACACGGCCATTGCCAGCCTCGTTCCAATGGAAATCGAGTGCGGCCATGGCTCCGCCGGTTTTGGAATGAACCGGAGGGGTACGCCCATTACCGTCAGTGATCCTGATGTCCCGGTGGTCCGGTTTTCGACACCGGATGGTAAAACCTGTGCCTTGCTGTGCGGATACGCCTGCCACAATACCACGTTGACTGGTGCCAATACGCTGATCAACGGGGATTACTCGGGCTATGCCATGATCGAGCTTGAAAAAGCCTATCCGGGAACTACGGCATTTTTCCTCGCCGGCTGCGGAGCAGACCAGGATCCTTCTCCACGCGGAACCATCGAACAGGCCGCGCAGAACGGGAAAACACTGGCCGAAGCCGTCCAGAGGGCTTTAGCCGGCAGCATGCGCAAAGTGAGGCCCCCCATCCGGACTGATTACACGACGGTTGATCTGGAATTTCCCCCCCTGGATACCGAAATATATCAGAAGGATATCCTCAGCGATGACATCTACATACGGAACCGGGCTCAACTGATGCTGGAGGCTTACAACAAAGGGTGGATGGTCACCCGGTTTACCTGGCCGGTACAGGCCATTCGCTTCAACAAGGATCTGACAATCCTGGGGATGGGCGGCGAGGTGGTGGTGGATTATTCGTTGAACACGAAAAAGCAATACCCGAACGAAAACCTTTTCGTGGCGGGTTATTGCAGCGAAGTTACCTGCTATATCCCATCGCTCCGGGTCCTGAGGGAAGGGGGGTATGAAGCCGATGCAAGCATGATCTATTACGGGCTACCCGGTCCTTTCGCCGATAACGTGGAAGAAATGGTTACCGGCGCGATCCGCAAAGTGATGAAAGGGGTCGGTGCCAGACCGACAATGAATAAATAACGGAGAAAAATACCGGTCAGCATGATGGAACGGACTTCCAGGAAAACCACCGGCCCGATAATCATCATAGGCATTTTATTCTTTGTCTTCGGATTCGTGACCTGGTTGAGCGCGGTATTGGTCCCGTACCTGAAAATCGCCTGTGAGCTGAACAATTTTCAATCCTACCTGGTTGCTTTCTCATTTTACATCGCCTATTTCTTTGCTTCGGTACCGTCGGGGTGGTTCCTCGGGTTAATCGGTTATAGGAAAGGGATTGCGGCCGGATTGATGATCATGGCCCTGGGCTCATTATTGTTCGTACCTGCTGCCCTGACCCGGACCTATGGGCTGTTCCTTGCCGGCTTATTCGTACAGGGCACGGGGATGGCATTGCTCCAGACCGCTGCCAACCCTTATGTCACGATCATCGGTCCCATTGAGAGCGCCGCCAGGCGGATCAGCATCATGGGCATCTGCAACGGGATTGCCGGTGTCCTGGCGCCGTCAATCCTCGGATTCATCATTCTGAAAGACGCGGATGAAATCGTGAATAACTTGGGTACCATGATGTCCAATGCAGAGACAGATAATTATCTGTCTCTGCTTGACCAGATGGCCGGACAGGTCATCCTGCCCTATCTGCTGATCATGATTTCCTTAACCCTGCTGGCCGTTTTTATCTGGTTCGCCCGCCTTCCGGATGTGGAGAACGAACAGGAAGAGAACATTGACCATGTTGCGAGCGTAAGGAAAACAAGCATTTTCCAGTTTCCCTATTTGCTGCTTGGGGTACTGGCCATCTTTTTATATACCGGGGTTGAAGTGATCGCCGGAAATACCATCATCAGCTACGGCGTTTTCCAGGGCGTCTCCATTTCCACCGCAAGGTTCTTCTCCTCATTTACCCTGATGGGGATGCTGATCGGTTATCTTATCGGGATAGCCCTGATTCCCAGGTACCTCTCTCAGAAAAATGCGCTGGGGATATGCGCCGTTTGCGGGCTGCTCTTCAGTTCTGCGGCCCTGGTCACCAACGGATTCACCTCGATCCTTTTCATCGCCCTGCTGGGGCTGGCCAACTCGCTGATGTGGCCATCCATCTGGCCACTGGCCATCAATAACCTGGGACGGTTCACGAAGATCGGTTCGGCCATGATGGTTATGGCCATTTCGGGAGCCGCCGTGATTCCGCTTGCGTATGGCTGGCTGGCAGATCATTTCACCCCAAAGAGCGCCTACCTGCTGGTGATCCCCATTTATCTGTTCATCCTGTTTTACGCCGTCATCGGCCACAGGGCGGGCAATGTTATCGGTGGAGCAGCCAAATAGAATGGCAAAAAGTCATTATGATAGCGAAAAGAGGAAAATGCAATCTGCAGATTCCATAGGGCTCCACACAAATAAAATAAACTTATTGTTATTAAGCGTCTGATAATCTGAAGATAAATGATTCGATTTCAGTTGAATCTACGCTAAAAGTTTCGGTAAAGACCTGTTAGTACCGGATTTTGGATTTTAATAAATACGGGTTTTTCTCCATTTCGCAAAGATTTTAACATCTATTCTATCAAATCATTTATCATGAAACAACAACGGAAAAGTCCCGGATCCTCAAACAAGATCAGGCCAGCTGCAATAGTAAAATTTCGTACCTTTGAGAAAAGTTCTGATATGGAACGAATTGTTAATCTTCATATTAAGAAACTCTCAGAAGGAAAATACCTGGCCACTTCCGATTCAATCCAGGGACTCGTCGCTCAGGGCCGGACTATATCAGAAACCATTGAAATTGCCAGGGATGTTGCCAGGAAATTGATTGAAGCCCAGGCGGATTGTTTTGCTGATAACCTGACTCCTGCTTCTGACACCTTTGATTATCCCGTGGTCATTGGATAATAAAGGGTACCCTATCAGGATTCCGATACAGAAAGATTATAGGGATAATGAAAAATAACATTAAATACCTGATTTTTTGCATTCTGATCCTGGCCTGGATCGGATTGGCACAATGCGTTAAAGAGGAACAAAACAGCCTGCTGGTCACTCCTGCCCGGATTGATTTCCTCCAGGAAGGAGGCAGCGTGGGCCTAACCGTGCAAACGGATGCGGATTCATGGAACCTCACCTATCCGGCCTCCGGCTGGCTGCAGATCAGCCAGGTTGCAGGCATTGAAGACAGTGTCACGATCCATGTGACGGCATCGGAAAATCCCGGCACCGATTCGCGTGGGGCGATCCTGATCGTCAGCGCCGGAAACGCTCCTGATGTGCAGATCCCTGTGATGCAACAAGGCGGTTTGTACCCGAGCTATAATACATCACCCAGGGAACCTGATTCAACCGGAATGGGGAGCGATGCCGTCGAACTGGCCGGCAAAATCAGCCTGGGCTGGAATATCGGGAACTCCCTTGAGGCTATCGGGGGTGAAACGGCCTGGGGCAATCCGCGCATCTCAAAAGCCCTGATCGATTTCGTGAAACAGAGCGGGTTCAATGCCATCCGTATCCCTTGCTCCTGGAACCAGCACATGGCCAACAGTTCCACCGCAGAAATAAGAGCGGATTGGCTCAACAGAGTCAGGGAAGTGGTGCAATATTGCGTGGATGATGGCCTGTACGCCATCCTCAACATCCATTGGGACGGCGGATGGCTCGAGAACAACTGCACCGCCGACAAACAGGCAGAGAACAATGCGAAACAGAGAGCCTTCTGGGAGCAGATCGCCACTCACCTGCGTGATTTCGACGAGCACCTGCTATTTGCCGGCGCCAACGAGCCCAACGTGGAAAATGCAGCGCAGATGGCTGTCCTGAATTCTTACCATCAGACCTTCATTGATGCCGTGCGCTCGACGGGCGGGAGAAACAGCTATCGCGTCCTGGTTATCCAAGGTCCGTCAACCGATATCGAAACGACCAACAGACTGATGTTATCGCTGCCTGCGGACAAAATCGCGGATCGCCTGATGGTTGAGATCCATTATTACACACCGTGGAATTTTTGCGGATTGACGGAAGATGCCGACTGGGGCAGGATGTTCTATTATTGGGGCAGGGTTTACCATTCCACCACCGATCCAACCCGCAATGCCACCTGGGGCGAAGAAACAACCGTAAATACCAACTTCAGGATGATGAAGACCCGGTTTGTCGACAAGGGTATTCCTGTCGTGCTGGGCGAATATTCAGTCGTGCGCCGTTCCGCGTTGACCGGTGATGCCCTGACCTTGCACCTGGCATCAAGGGCCTATTACCTGAACTATGTGACCAGACAGGCAAAAGCCAACGGCATACTCCCATTTTATTGGGATAACGGCGGAACCTCCAATAACAGCTGTGGTATTTTCAACAGGTCTTCCCTTACCGTGTTCGACCAACAAGCCCTGGATGCATTGGTGGAGGCAGCAGTGGACTGAACCATACCCAACCTGGCTCATCCTGATCAGAGGATCGCTTGTTCAAGCACGGGCCACCCCGCATTCCCCGCGGATTTTAAAGGATCCGGCGGGTAAGAATCCGGATGTTTTCAGGGAAATCATCCTCTCCAGGGTCTCGTCCGGTTCACCGAAGCCAGTGAATCGAGCACGATATTGCAATCCTCCACCACCTGGAAATCGTACATCCCGACGCAGACAAAATCGGCCCCGTTATTGAATCCGTATGGGATACCCTCTTTTGGGTGGATAGCTCCGGCGGCCAGCAGTTTGAACCCGATCCAGGGTTCTTCCAGTTTGCTCATGAAATCAATGGTCTCCTGCGGGGAAAAATCGAAAATATTGTCCTTGAACCCAGGGTCGACGGTGGATTGCTTTTCCAGATCAACGCTGGCCGACCAATAGTTATGGTGATGCATCGTCTTGACCCAGAAATCCGGCTTGATCCCCCGCTCCACGCACCCTTTGATGGTCTCGATCCGGTGCGCTCCGATCCCGGCCGGTTTGCCGTATGAACGGATCAATTCCAGATTCCTGATGATCTCCTCGAAATGGCCGTCATGGGTGGCCCGGTCCGCAACGCCTCCATGGAAATAAATGGCACAGGCACCGCCCTCCACCGATCTTTCAATATACTCTTTCGAATTTCCCCCATCGGAAATGAATTGTATCTTCCCGCCGGTCTCGTGCCAATATTTATTGATGACCCTGGAAAGCAACGGATTGGTCAGGAGTGTGTTGATGCCGCACTTCTCCGCCAACTGCATGGTCATCATGACCCGCTCGTCGGTATGGTATGATTTTACCAGCTTATCGGTATAAATCAGGTCACGGGCATGTGACCACCCGCCGATCAGGTTACCTCCCATGATCAAGCGGCTGATCTCGAGGTTGCCGATCTTCCCTTTGGGTACCTGTCCCTTCAGGTCGGAGAGTGAGGAAAACGCGAAGGTCTTCAGGGTAGCGCCCGATTGGGCATCCACCTTTAACGACAGGAACTTGTTTTCGTAACTGTCCCATTTCTTCTTTTTGTACAGGGCGTAAGCAAAAGCGCCCAGCAGGGGAACCGAGATCAGGTCGCGCAGCAGTTCACGCCGTTGCAGCTGCGCTCCCGGCTTGTTGGAATCAGGGATCGGAGAATGGGGTTTTTCTTCCTTCCATCTCCTGATCAGCCGGTCGGCTCCGAAGAAATAACCCGGAGGGAGCGCCGCAAAAAGGATCAGCATCACAAACTCGATCAGGGTTCGGTTTACCCAGATATAATTGCCCTCGAAAACGGTTCCGAAGGTATGACCCGGGATGGGCGGATAGGCAGTAAAGTACATCAGCAGTAAAAGAGAACCGGCTACGGAGGACCACCTGACCAGCAATCCTGTGAACAGGGAGAGGCCGATCAGGATCAGCCCCCAGATGTTCAGGAAATCGACCACCTGCATGATCCCGGGTGATTCGGCCATCCGGTGGAAAAGATCAGCAAAGAGCCAGTTCGTGCCCATCAGGTAGATTTTGGCGCTCCACCCGGGGATCAATAATTTGGAAATCCCTTCATACAGGAACAGCCATCCGGTAAGGATCCTTAGTATAGTGAACAACCAGGTCTGGGATTTTTTCATTTATCGCATGATAACTTTCTGGAGTTAAGATAAGGACTTATTCCATACATTGAAAGTAATAAGTACTTTTGCCTTGCTTTTTTGAAATATTTTATCTATAATTGCCTTGTATTTTTTTAAATAATATCATGTATTTAGCCCGGAAGATCGATCAGGAAATCCAGTCGTGGAAATCCGATACTACCAGGAAACCTCTTCTGATCAGAGGAACCAGGCAGGTGGGGAAGACAAGAACGGTGAGGGAATTCGGGAAATCATTCGAGAATTATATCGAAATTAATTTTGAAGAGACTCCACGACTGAAATCCCTGTTCGCGGGAGATCTGACTCCATCGGTCATTTGCGAGAATCTTTCTGCCTGGTTTAAAACCAGTATCGTGCCGGGGCAATCGCTTCTATTTCTCGATGAAATCCAGGAATGTCGGGAAGCCTTGGCATCCCTGAGATTCTTTTATGAGAAAATGCCTGATTTGCATGTGATTGCAGCGGGTTCGCTGCTTGAATTTGCCTTGGAAGAGATAGCCACCTTAGGTGTAGGAAGGATACGGTCACTGTTTATGTATCCGTTAAGTTTTTCGGAATTCCTTAACGGGATCGGAGAGCAGGCACTGCTCGCCAGAATCAGGTCAGCATCCCCCGGGCAGCCCATGAATGATGTGCTTCATGACAGGCTGTCCGAACTTATGCAAAAATTCATTTGCCTGGGAGGCATGCCACAGGTTATCTCATCTTACGCAGAAAGCAAAGACCTGCATCAGTGCCAGCTGTTATTGGACGACCTGATCATTTCCATCCGCACGGATTTTGCCAGGTACAAGAAGCGGGCAACCGCGTTAAGGATAGATGAAGTGTTCCAATCCGTTGTGAACCAGGCGGGGCACAAGTTCGTCTATTCCAGGGCCTGCGCCCAAGCTAACCATTATCAGGTAAAAGAAGCACTGCAACTGTTGATACATGCCGGGTTGGTGATACCGGTCACCCACAGTTCCTGCAATGGACTGCCGCTCGGCGCCGGAGCAAATACCCAAAAACAAAAGATGCTCTTGTTCGATACCGGCATTTTTCAGAGAATCATGGGCCTCGACCTGACCGAATATCTGTTCTCAAAAAAATTCAGCACCATCAACAGAGGAAATATGGCTGAACAACTGGTCGGACTCGAACTGATTAAATCAGAGCCATGCTTTCAGAGCCCTTCGCTGTATTATTGGCACCGTGAATCTAAAAGCAGCAATGCAGAGGTGGACTTCGTAATCGTCATTTCCCAAAACATCGTGCCGATCGAGGTCAAGGCAGGAACCAAAGGCTCTATGCAAAGCCTGCATCTGTTCATGAAGGAAAAGGATTGCACAACCGGAATACGGATAGCCAGTGAGAACTTCTCTGCTTACGACAAGTTACAGGTTTATCCATTGTACGCGGTTGAAAACATTAAACCTGATATCAGAACCGCACTGCCGTTTGAATCGTAACCGGTCCCAGCAAGCCTGATGTCTGAAGCGGTGAATCTTTGGGCCACAGGCGCCAGCTGGTAAAAGTATAGCGGCCTGCAGGGCTTGGCTTGCCATCCAGCAGCCATTGCGGCCATTTCTTCAGGGTGCCGTCCTCGTTCCGCTCACTGTCCTCCTGTAGTTGCTCGTCACCGATCATCCGGTTGACCAACAGGTTCACCACCCGGATCTCCAGCTCGTTCTCCCCGGACCGGATGCAACCGGTCACCTCCACCCGGTAGGGCGGATTCCACAGGATCCCCAGGTTCTTCCCGTTCAGGTGCACCTCGGCCATCACGGCCACACGGCCCAGATCGAGATAAATTACAGACTCCTCTTCTGATTTATTGACGGCTCCGGGTGAAAAGGTGAAAGTCTTGTGATAGGTGGCTGATCCTGAGTAATATCGAATACCTTCCTCCGGATGCCGGCTCCAGGAGATCAGTCTGTCAAAGGTGGCTTTCTCGGGCGCTCCCCAGCCCGATGTAAAAGTCACTTCCCAGGGACCCTCGATCTTCAACGGATCGGGAATGCCGGTGATGGATACTGTTAGTGACTTCCCGTCAGCGGTGGTGAGCTCATACTGCCCGTTGGCCAGCCATTCCTGGCGCATCAGATCGAGCAACCGCACCGGAACCACCTTCAGGGGTTTCAGCGTATCAGGAACAGCCTGCGCCAGCTTCAGGATCTCTTCGCCCGTGAGGGCTCCGGGAAATTGCATCAGATCCCTGGATTCCCCGTCGAACGGGATCACCTGTCGCTTATGTTCAACCCCGATGCTGCCGTGGATGGTTTTCGGGCTTTTCGTTCCCTGCCGGACCAACTTCCCGTTGATCCATAAAGAAGGAGTATTATCCTGATAAACCACTGCCACGTGCGTCCACCCGGTGATAGGCACCAGGTGAACCAGCCGTGACGGGAAATAGCTGTTCCCGTGCTCGTACACACAAATCCCGTTGTTCCCCGCACCAAAACCTGCGCCGGCATCCTGATCGGTCCAGACTTCGTGTCCCGGCGCCGGGTACACCACGTCATTACGCTCGATAATGAGGGCATTCGTTCCCTCCGAGGCTTCCTTCGTTACCGCAAAATCATTCTCCGGACGGATCCACCCGGCCATCGTAAAGCTGCTGACGGTTTCAACCGGCTTAACTTTTGGGGCCCTTTTCGGGGCTTCCTTCGTGACCGTGAAATCCATTGGGGCCAGTTCTTTTGCGCCGCTCTTGATTGAGATAATCTGCTTCGATTCCTTCACCTGGCCGGGGCTGAACACGATAAAAAGCGATCCGGCAGGCTTGAAGTGCAGCGGTATGCGTGTGGTCCCGTCCTTCTCTTCGAATACGGTCACTGGCCTCATCTCCCCGGTTTCGGCATCCCAGGCTTCAGGTTTCATCCCGGAAACCCGGAAATGGCAGGTAATGTCGGCGTCCGCTGTTTCGGGATTAGCCACAAAGTAAACTTCCAATCCCCCAACACTGTGATGGATCCGGTTGACCGGCTTGCTGGAAAGAAAATCAGGCTTGATATTCATCAGTGCCAGGGCTTCTTCCGGGGTCATGCCGGTCAGGACCCGGCCCTGACCTACCGTCCGGTCTTTCTCATTTCCGGCGCCCCACAGTTTGGTTGCCATGGTTTTCACTTGTTCATCTGATTCCGGATAACCTGATAAACCTGCGCATTTTACCGGAGGATTGCCCAGGACGGTTGCCCCGGCTTCCACCAGGTCTGTGATCTTTCCGAGGATCGCCAGGCTCACCTCTTTGTCATCCGGCAGCAGCAGGAGCTTGTATCGCATACCTGAAGGCAGCACCAGTTCGCCGTTTTCCACGGTAACCTTGCTGAGGAAAGCCTGCGGGCTGATCCCGTCATAATCATAGCCTGATAAGGTGAGTGGCTTGAAGCGGTTCTGCGGTTCCTCCGACTGGAGGCTCAGGATGTCAGCCACAAAAGTGCCCTGTCGCAACAGGTACTGGCATCGGGCCACGTATTCATGCCAGGCTTTGGAATCCTCCCACCAGGTCTGGGTCCGTTCGTAATGCTGGCCCCATGGACCCATGGTCATGCCGGGAATGCGGTCATCGACCCAGGGTTGCATGGCATACCGGTGCACGATGAAGCGGTTGACGCCTTCCGAAAAGGCTCGGTCCCCTAAAGTTTTTATCGTGGCCGGATGAGCCAGCCAACGCTCTGAACTCCCGGCCGTGAAAGCCTCGGCTCCGGTGATCGGCAATCCGTTTACATGGGACAGCGACGACATCGCCTTGCTGCTCCAGGCAAACCCGTAATTAGGCCACCAGAACTCGCTGATGGGTTCATCGATATAGTTCCCCACATCCAGGTCGTTGGCCGGCGTGGTATAGCACTCCATGGTGAGGCGCAGGCCGTCGCGGTTGGCCAGCGTCCGCAAATGTCCGATATAGTTCACTGCCAGCAGGTCCGATACCGTCTGCCTTACATCCCGCTGGAACCGTTCGGAAATCTCTTTTGAGTCAACGATACGCCCGACCAACACCGGCAGGTAGTGTATCATGTCATATCCCCGCAAGCGAAGAAACTCTTCGCGCATTTTGGGCGTCCAGTTCTGTCCGCCAACTTCCCAACTGTCGACATGCGTGGCCGTGAAAGTTTTGCCCACAAACTCCTTGTTGTCGGCCACCAGCTTGCCGATCATACCGTTGTAATGGGTCTCGATAGCCTCGGTGCTCAGCTTGTCGCACTCGGGACCGGTTCCCGAAGCGGGTGCCGGATGGTTCTTTGCACCTGTGAAGGTTACACCGAAACGCACCACCGACCAGTGAGTTGCTTCCGGAGTATTTAACGCCGGGACATACCATAAGATCTTGCCATCGGGAGTCATCTTATCCGACAGGTTGATGATATCTTCCTGCCTGAGGGTGGAATCTTTCGAATAAGGGAAAGCCAATACGGCTATATCCTTATAAAATCCTTCCTTGGCTTCGGGCTGGGGTATCGTGCCCGAAAATTTTCTTCCGGCAGGCACCTTTATTTCTGCCGACACAACTGATTGCATGGATTGTTCCAGCGGCACCCAGGGGCCGCCGCTTCCGTTCCATCCGGCATCGTCGTTCATGTTCACCTCGATCCCCAGCCGGTTGGCCTCCGAGATCATGTGCTTAAACAGCGCGCGCCACTCATCACTCATGAACGCAACCTTCCCCACCGGAGCCCCCTGGTCCACCTCCATGATCAGCACGCCGCCGATTCCTACCCGCTTCATGGCCTCAAGGTCGGCCGTGATCCCCTCCCGGGTGAGGTTGCTGTTCAGCCAGAACCAGTAGACCCAGATCCGGGCCGAATCGGGTGGACTCACAAAATTCCGGGCCAGAGTGTTTTTATTCTCACTGACCTTATCGGTCTTGCATTGCACCCCGATCAGGGCCAATGCCACGATCAGCATGAGGAAAGTTAACTTTTTCATTTTCAACTCATTTTACTTTTTCAAGGTTTAGGTATATCGCTATCCATAGAATCTTAAAGCTAAAGAATAATGATCAAATACAAGCTGTGAAAAGAGTGGCGAGTGTTACGATTTTTTGGAGTATTATATTATCCAGAAGTGTAAAATAACGAATCGTTAGCTTAAAAAATCGAAAGTAATTTTTTGCGAAAAGTACCGAATTGTGGTACCTTTCGCAAAATTTCACTCTTGAAATGACTGAACAAAACGACCTTTCAATTATCCAATGGCTGGACAAAGTCCTGGCTAATGGTTCTTATGGCTTCTCAAAAGAGAAGATACACCAAGAACTTCCTAACCTTTCGTGCATCGCCATCAAAAGAGCCTTAAACCGGGCGAGCAGTAAGGGCAAAATCGTGTCACTCTACAAGGGTTATTACCTGATCATTCCCCCGCAATACACTACAAAAGGCATTTTACCCCCGCAGTTGTATTTGGATGCGTTTATGCAGTACCTGGAAAGACCTTACTATTTGGCATTGCTCAATGCTGCTGCATATCATGGAGCCTCACATCAACAACCCCAAGAATATTTTGTGATGACGGAATTTCCTGTGCTGCGCCCTACCCAAAAAAAAGGTCTTAAAATCAATTACATCAGCGTCAAGGAAATTCCGGAAACGTTGATTGAAAAAAGAAAAACAGAAGCCGGTTATCTGAAAATCTCAAATGCAGCACTAACAGCTTGTGATTTGATTCAATTTGAAAAAAGAATTGGCGGTTTGAATAGGGCGACCACGGTTTTAAATGAACTGGCAGAAGTCATCAGGCCGAAAGACTATTCAACAATTTTATTGAAGAACGTACATGTTTCGGCATTACAACGGTTGGGCTACTTACTCGAAAAAGTGTGTTTCAATCAGGCATTAGCAGATGCCCTGCATGATGCCATGGTACGGGAAAAATTAAGGCTGTTTCGCATACCACTAAAAGCTTCTAAAGAAACAGTTGGATTTTCATCTGACAATCGATGGAAGGTGGTTGTTAACACTGAAATTGAAACCGACGAATGATACCTCAAGCCTATATCACTGAGTGGAGCCAACAGGTGCCTTGGCAGACTTACGAACAGGTAGAGCAAGATCTGGTGATCTGCCGGGCTCTGATCGAGATTTTCTCAGATAAATGGCTTACCAGTAGTATGGCTTTCCGGGGTGGTACAGCTCTGCACAAACTCTATCTTCATCCTCCGTCACGTTATTCCGAAGATATTGATTTGGTACAAATACGCCCTGAGCCAATCAAACAAACCGTTCAAAAATTACAGCGATCGCTTAACTTTCTTGGGAAATCTACAGTGAATCCGCGCAAAGATGGCATACAGATTATCTTCCGATTCGAATCAGAATTCCCACCAACGATGCTATTACACTTGAAAATCGAAACCAATACACGTGAACATTTTACTGTTTTTGGTTTAAACCAATTTCCTTTTCAAGTGCAATCCTCCTGGTATGAAGGAAATTCCATTCTGACCACTTACCGGTTGGAGGAACTGTTAGCTACAAAATTGCGGGCTCTCTATCAGCGTAAAAAAGGACGTGACCTGTATGATATTTATCTCGCGTTAACCCGAAAACCGGACATAGATCTGGATGCCTGGATTCATAGCTATAGGAAATACATGCAGGTCTCTGTGAAAAAAACACCATCCCAAAAGGAGTTTGCCCTGAACTTGGAAGCAAAAATGAAGGATAGTGAGTTCTTGGGAGACACAACTGCCTTGCTCAGGCTTGATTTGCCTTACGATCCAATGGTAGCTTATGAATTAGTAAAAACTCATTTGATTGAACGGATTTGAGTTGCCACCATGAATTCAGGTATCGGTAACAACCTCCACCTGCCTGACCTTCCATCTTTTCTGGTATGCTATTTCTTCTTCTGTGCTTGTCTGAACGTGTTTCCCAGGCGTTCGAGGCCGGCCGAGCAGTCGCGGTTTGGCAGGCAGGCTTCTATGAGAACGAGTTTTTCTTTCTCGCGGGCAACAACCTGCATGGCTTCGGCCAGCT
>CAZJNQ010000038.1:27659-28892 GCA_964547475.1 uncultured Porphyromonadaceae bacterium | reverse complement strand
CTTACGGGGTGACCTTCACCTATTTCGTCAAGGACCAGGTGAAAACCCTGAAAGAGATCCGGAAGGAAGCCCAGGAAAAAGCCCGGAAGGATGGCACGAACCCACCTTACCCGGCCTATGCCGACCTGCGGGCTGAAGAAGAGGAGCAGTCCCCGTTCCTCTTCTTCACCATCAAGGATGCTGCCGGTAAAGTGGTGAAAACCATCAAGACCAGCCAACAGACGGGCATCAACCGCATCAACTGGGAATACGACCTTGAAGGAAAGAGCACGGTAAACCTGCGCGACAAGGCTAACCCGATGGGGACTCCGGAGGCAATCGCCACCGCCCTTCCGGGCAAGTATACCGTAGAACTGGCCCGGAACGTGGGAAGTGTGATCACCCGCCTCTCAGAACCGGTGCCTTTTTCGGTCAGGCTGATTGACAACTTTACCCTCCCGGCCAAAGACCGGGCTTCGGTGATCGCCTTCCTTGAGAAAGCCACGAAACTGATGAACGTCGTAACAGCCACAACTTCCACGATGAATGAACAGTCAAAAGACGTCCAGTACGGCAAGCAGCTGATCTTTAGCTACAGCGGGCCGGATGAACTGATGAATGAACTGAAGAACCTGGAGAAGCAGCTGAAGGATCTGAATATCCGGTTCAACGGCGATCCGATCCCCGGCAGGCTGCAGGATGCAACCGAACCCGGCTTGCAGCAGCGCCTTTGGAGCGTCCGCTGGATCAGCGCCTTCCAGGATGTTCCTGAAACCGCCATCGAGCAGTATGATATCGTCTCCGGGGAAATGACCAAAATCCTGCCGCAGGTTGAACAGATCGGCCAATCCATCGAAAAACTGAAAAAAGAGTTCGACCGGCTGGGATACCCATGGACACCGGGGAGGGAAATACCTAAATGGTAAAGGAGAAAGGAAAAAGGAAAAAGGAAAAAGGAAAGGGGAAAAAGGAAAGGGGACTAGATTTTTTAGGTAAGAGATACGTTAGTTAGGGATAGGGGCTTAGGTCCTTATCCCTTTTTCTTTTGGCTACTTTTGTTGTATGCGAAGTTTTCGTTGGATCGGTTTCTCTTTCAGGTTCTGCCTGTTGCAACTGTCGTTTCAGATCCTCCTTCCTTTTTCCTTTCTCCTTTTTCCTTTTTCCCTAAGGTGCCAATCTGTCAAAAGCATCAAGGTCACAGGCGACTCCCTTCGCATTGACACCCTGTCCCTGGTACCTGGATCCTGGAAGGTT
>CAZJNQ010000038.1:0-27559 GCA_964547475.1 uncultured Porphyromonadaceae bacterium | reverse complement strand
CTGAACCGGGATTTCCGGATAGAGGCCACCCTGACGGATGCCAACATCCCGGTTCAACCGGAAGGCAACACCCAGCAGATCCAGGAATTCGACAAGGTGTTTATCAGGATATATAACCCCAAAAATGAAATTCTGGCCGGTGATTTTGACATCCGTTCACCCGAAGGTTACTTTTTGCAGATGACCAAACGGGTTCAGGGTACACGCTATACCACCGAAATCACCCCGGCCCGGGGAAAGGCTGTTTTCCGCACCAGCACGGCGATTGCAGTCGTCAAGGGCAAGTATGCAAGGAATGCCATTCAGGGGACTGAAGGCAACCAGGGACCTTACATGCTGAGCGGGGAATCAGGGGAGAGTTATATCCAGGTGATCGCCGGCAGCGAAAAGGTTTACATCGACGGGAAACTGCTGGCCAGGGGCGAAGAAGCCGATTACGTGATCGATTACAATACGGCTGAAATCCGTTTTACACCTAAAAACCTGATAACCAAAGACAAACGTATTCAAGTTGAGTTCGAATACACGGAACGGAGCTATTCGCGGTTCCTGCTTTTCAATGAAAACCGCTGGACCACACCCAGGGGAGCCTGGTATGTCAACCTCTATTCCGTGCATGATGCCAGGAACCAGCCGGTCGTTCAGGACCTGACGGAAGAGTCAAGGAACCTGCTTTCCCGTATCGGGGACCGGGAGGACCTGGCGGTCATGAGTGCCATCCGTGAATCGGTCTTCCGGAACGACCGGGTAATGTACAAGCTGGCCGATACGCTGGTCGGCGGGATCCGATATGACAGCATTCTGGTCCAGAGCTACCACCCCGACAGTGCGTTTTACGAAGCTTCATTCACATTTACCGGGACGGGCAACGGACATTACCGTCAAGTGCAGTCGGCCGCCAACGGACGGGTTTTTGAATGGGTGGCACCGCAAAACGGTGAACTGCAGGGGAGCTATGAACCGGTTTCCAGACTGGTGCTGCCGCGCAGCAAGCAGGTTCTCACTGCGGGAATGAGGCAGGCTCTTGGGAACCGGATGATGATGGGCATGGAATGGGCGGTCACGAGGAATGACCTGAACACATTTTCACCGGAGGGGGATGATGACAATTTCGGCATCGGACTCAAGACCGACCTCTCGAGGAAGGATTACCTGAAGGCGGATAGTTCGCTTATTCTGGAATCTTTCCTGAAATACCGGTTTGCCGGTCTGTGGTTTGATCCGGTGGAGCGCTACCGGGAGGTTGAATTTGAGCGCGACTGGAATCTTGGAGAGGCAGAATCCTGTTCTGAGCACTTCCTGGAAACGGGAGCCAGGCTGCTGGCCGGTGACAGCCTGGGCGGGCAATACCGTCTTCAATACCTTAATCGCCCCGGAGACAATCTGGGCCTGCGACAGATGACGGAATGCCGGATCGTTCGGAAAAAATGGGAGACCGGCTGGAACGGGAGTTATCTGATGACTTCCGATACGTTGCGGAATACCCGGTTTTTGAGACATTCGGCCTATTATCGTCACCGGATCGGGACGGTACAGGTTGAATTATCGGAAAATGCGGAAAACAACCGGTGGGTAGCCGGCGGATCGGATACGCTAATGAGCAACAGCGCCGGTTTTCAGGAGTTTCACCTGGAAGCTTTGCAGAAGAAGGGGGAGCGGCAGCCCTGGGTGGTCAGGCTCAGTGAACGGACCGACCTGCTGCCGTCGGCTGGCCGGCTTGAACCGGCCAGCCGTGCACTGGAGGCTGAAAGCTGGGTAGATATCGCCCCGGCAAAAGCCCTTCCGGTCAGGGCAGGATTTCACTACCGGTACCTCCTGGCGGATTCTTCCCGGTTAACGGCAGACAACGGCGGACAAAGCCTGACTGCAAGGATCGACACCCGGTGGAAAGCTTTCAGAGGCCTCATCCAGTCACAAACCTTCTTCGAGATCGGTTCCGGCTTCGACCGGAAACCCGAATATTCGTACCTGGAAGTGGCCGCCGGGCAGGGATATTATACTTGGAACGACTATAACAATAACCAAATCAAGGAGCTGGATGAATTCGAGGCATACGGATTCCGGGATCAGGCAACTTATATCCGGGTTTTTCGCCTGGGTACCGAGTTGATCCCCACCCTCGTCAACCGGTTCAACCAGGTAATCAACATCCAGCCGGCCAAAGGCTTCCTTTCGAAATTCACCTCGCAACTGGCCTACCGGATTGATAAAAAAACTTCCCGGGAGGATTTCCTGAACTTTCTGAATCCCTTCACCACTGACCCGGCTGATCAATCCCTGATTTCGCTGAACTCGCAGCTTCGCCACACTCTTTCCTTCAACCGCGGAAAACCCACTTTCAACCTGGATCTGGTTTCACAAAAACAGTCGACCCGGACCACCCTGATCAACGGAACCGACGGCAAAGTCAGCTGGTCGAACGCCCTGTTGCTCCGTTACCGGTTTAATCCCGCCTGGCAGATCAACTCCACCACCGACCTTTCATCCAGGCAATCCGTATCTGAATTTTTCGAAAACCGCAATTACTCAATCCGTAGCCTGTCAGAACTGATCAGGATCGAATGTCAGTCGGGCCGGCAATTCAGGATCAGCCTGGATGAGGAAATCCGGTCCGAGAAGAACAGGACGGATGGTTCCCGGCTCTTTTCCAACCGGGTTGAGACCATCCTTACCGGGGAGTTGCCCGAAAAAGGCCAGGTCAGCCTGTCAGTCCAGTACCTCTATATACTGTTCGAAGGTGAAGCCTTGTCCCCCTCTGGTTATGCCATGTTGCGCGGATTTGACCCTGGGCATAATGTTGTCGCCCAGGTGTCGGTCCGTTACAAGCTCGGCAGGAACCTGATTCTCGAGTCTGTGTACGAGGGGAGGATCACCGGGAGTGGCAAGCCGGTGCATAATGCACAGCTGCAGGTCAGGGCCGTCTTCTAAAAAGCCGACAGAAGCAGATCGATGTTTTTTGATGGTATGCCGAACTGGTTTCCAATCAGTTCGTTAGTCAGGATTCCATTGTACATGTAAACACCTTGCCTGACTCCCCGGTCTTCCTTGATCAATTGAAGAATGCCTCCGTAGCGGCCCTTATCGAGCAGAATGGGCATGAGCACATTGCTGAGGGCGATTGAGGCAGTGCGCGCCACTCTGGCGGGCAGGTTGGGGACCAGGTAATGCAGTACCCCATGCTTATGGAATATGGGTTGTTCGGGTGTCGTATAAATGGCGGTTTCGAAACTGGAACCCTGGTCGACATGAATATCGATCACAACCGATCCCTGTTTCATGGTCAGAACCATATCCTCGGGAACCAGGAAAAAGGAATCCAGCTCGAGCCGCTGCAGGGTGCTGATGACCAGGTCGGCGGTTTCAAAGGCTTTTTTCAGGACGGGCGGATGCATGACCGAGGTGAAGATCTCGCGTCCGAGGTGGTGTTTCAATGACCTGAGTTTTGGGATAGACCGGTCAAACACTTTCACGATCGCCCCCATTCCCATCGCCGTCCTTGCGGCATTTTCGCCGGCTGTGCCGGCTCCCAGGATCACCACTTCCGAAGGGGTGATCCCGGTGACTCCTCCCAACAGGATCCCCTTGCCGTTATTTTCACTGCCCAGTAGACTCGATCCGACTATTACCGCCTCGGTTCCGGCGATCTCGCACATGGTCCGCTGGACAGGCATTTCCTGCTCCTCGTCCCGTATCAGCTCAAAAGCTATGGCCGTAACCTTCCGGCGGATGAGCTCCTGAAAATAGCTCTCATCCCTTGTGGCCAGGTGGAGTCCCGACAGAACGGTTCTTCCTGCTCCCAGCAACTGGATCTCGGCTTTTGTCAACGGAGAGACCTTCAGCAACACGGAAGCCTCAAAAAGGGAGGGCCCGGATTCCAGCACCTCACCCCCGGCTTCGGAATAGTCCTGGTCCGTAAACCGGGCCCCTTCACCGGCCCCGCGCTCGATCAGGACCCGGTGCCCTCCGTCGGTGAGCATGCCGACTGCCTGGGGGGTAAGCGAGATCCGTGTCTCATGAGGATCGCTCTCCTTCAGTAAACCGATGATGATCTGCCTTCCTTTTTTCTCGCGGTCAAGGATCTCTTCCTGGGGGATCATTCCCGGTTGAAAAATCGATTTGGATTTACCTGGCTCTTCCATGGATTCGGCTGAATAAAACCATAAAGAAAAGCAAGTTATAAAATATCGGGCAAATTGTCAGTCCGGCATCCGCATGTTTAATTTCCTGCGTCCACCCGGTCCGACCTCAAGATAAAGTCTGATGATGGGACCGGGAAGGAGTTCCTCAACTTTTTCAGGCCATTCCATCAGGCACCAGTTGCCGCTGTCGAAATATTCATCGAGGCCGAAATCAAGAGCTTCCGACACCTTGGCGATCCGGTAGAAATCAAGATGATAAACCGGGCTGCCGGCAGCGGAGTATTCATTGACCAGGGCGAAGGTGGGACTGGTTACTTCAGTCCTGACCCCGAGATTATGGCAAACCGCTTGGATCAAGGTGGTCTTGCCCGCCCCCATCTCACCGTAAAAGGCCAGCACGCGGTACGCCCCGGATTCCCGGATGATCCTGCCGGCTATGTCAGGAACGTCAGCCAGGCTCTCCATTTGCAACACAATCTCTCTCATCAGGCATCTATTTTGGCTGGAGAACGATGACCGGAACCAGCATTTCCTCAAGGCTCACGCCGCCATGTTGAAATGTATTCCGGTAGAACTTGACGTAGTGGTTGAAATTGTTGGGGTAGGCAAAAAAATCGGAACCGGTGGCAAAAATGTACCGCGTGCTCATATTCTGCCGCGGCAGATGGACATCCTCCGGGCGGCTGACCTCAAAAACCTCCTTCGCGTTGTAATTCAGGTTTCTGCCTTGCTTGTACCTGAGATTGGTTGTGGTTTCGCGGTCACCTATCACTTTGACCGGATCCTGAACGAGCGTGGTGCCGTGGTCCGTGGTAATAACCACCGTAACCTTGAATCGTTGCAGCTCTTTCAGGAGGTCGAGCATCGGTGAGTGCATGAACCAGGTCTGCGTCAGGGTCCGGTAGGCCGCTTCGTCATCAGCCAGCTCGCGGATCATGTTCATGTCTGTCCGAGCGTGTGAAAGCATGTCGACGAAATTATAGACCAGGACCGACAGGGGTTGACCCAGCATGGCTTTTGCGTTTTCGGCCCATTTTTTTCCGATCCGGTTGGTATTGATCTTGTCATAAGTGAATTTCACGGGCATGGAGTTCCGCTGGAGATTGGCGCGCAGAAGCTCTTCCTCATACTGGTTCTTGCTTCCTTCCTCATACTCTTCTTTCCAGATATCCGGGTAGATTTTTGAGATGCCCAAAGGCATCAGTCCGGCAAACAAGGCATTCCGGGCATACTGGGTAGCGGTAGGGAGTATGGAGTAATAAATGTCGTCCTGTTCAACCGAATAGCTGTCGGCCAGCATCGTTTCCATGATCTTCCACTGGTCGTAGCGCAAGTTATCCACCACCAGGAGAACGACCGGCCTTTCCCGGTTCATCAGCGGAAAGACCTTGTGCTTGAGCACATCGGGTGAGAGCAGGGGCCTCTCCCCGAGATCCTGGGAAAACCATCCGGCATAATTTTTCTTTATGAACCGGGCAAAGCCCTGGTTTGCTTCCGTTTTCTGCATCCGGAAAACTTCGTCCATCGGGGTTTCGCCGGTACCTTTAAGTTCCAGTTCCCAATAAACGAGTTTCCTGTAGAGCTGGATCCAATCCTGCCAGCTCAGGCTTTCGCTGATCTGATTTCCGATCTTGCCGAATTCCGTCTGGTAGGCGGACGTGGTTTTTTCACTGACCAGCCTTTTTGAATCCACGAACTTCTTGATGGTCAGGATGACCTGTTTGGGATTCACCGGTTTGATGAGATAATCGGCGATCCTGGACCCGAGAGCCTCATCCATGATATCCTCCTCTTCGCTCTTGGTGATCATGATCACCGGTATGTTCGGCCGGATGGCCTTGACTCTTGTCAGCACCTGCAATCCGGTAAGGCCCGGCATGTTCTCATCCAGGAAGATCAGGTCAAAATCCCTCTCATTGACCTGTTCGATCGCATCCTCCCCGTTATTGGCCGTAACCACTTCAAAACCTTTCCCCTCGAGCAGGAGGATATGAGGCCTCAGCAGGTCGATTTCATCATCAGCCCAAAGAATGGAAACGGTCTTGGACATAGCCGGGGTTTTATTCTTTCAGGTAATGGTCGGTAAAAAACTGGAGATAGGGACCCACGTTCTTGTTCTTGTAAAACCGGGTGTAATTATCCTTCGTGATCATGAAATGACGATAATCGGTTTCCTTTAAGTCGGCGAAAACAGCCGGGTCGGCCACGATCGCATCAAAATAGTCCATGGCAACTTTCTTGTTGGTGAAATTCTTGACGGTTATAACCTGGAGATCCCCGTCTAACAGGGAAGAAGCCACCTCAAAAAACTCCTCATCGTATTTTTCGACATTGAAATTGGATATCCTGAACTTGAGCTTGCCGACATCCACCGTATTGCCTGAAACGACGACTGCATAGAAATGGGTGGAAGGATCGTCCGGGACATAAGCCACATCGGCATCGCCGGACGCATCTGCGTTGACCGGTCCCAGGTTGAATTTCCGTCCGGTTTTACCGATAGCGCTGGAAGGACCTTTCTGAATGTAGCTCAGCAGGTTTTTCGCCGGATCGGCCACATCACTATCCGGGTACTTGAACACCAGGTCGTTGATCGACTTGACCAGGCCGGCGGTATCGGACGGGTTGGTTTTGGCGTATGCCATTATCCTGAGAAGTCCGAACTTGTCCCGTATCGGGTTCAGCACAAAGGCGGTATCGGCTTTGGAACAGTTATCCACGACCTGGTCAAACCGGCCTTCCTTGTAATCCCCGTAGGTTTGTACATAGAAGTCCATCACCTGTGCGCGGGCTTCTTCCAGTTCCTTGAGATAATTGGGATTGCTGATAATCTTGGCTGACCGGCTATCCGGAAACTTGTTCAGTATCAGCTCTTTGTATTTTTCTATTTCGGCTTCCAGCTTAAGCTCACCGTAGATCTGGTAAAGATTGTAGTAAGTGAACAGGAGCCGTTCATCCTCGGGGAAGCGGCTGGTCAGCCAGACGAAATACTGAATGGCCTCGTTGGGCCGTTTCAGGTCGTCCTTGAATATTTTCCCGGCATTGAACAGTGCCTGGGCTATCCTCTCGTTGGACTCTTTCAGGAGGGTGTCGTTGAGGGGAATGTCAACCAGGTAATATTCCCGTTGGGTTGGCTGGAAGGTATTGGCCTTGGTTCCGGCCGCAGGTGTCGAGACTTCTCCGGTCTCTCCTTCTGAGGTCAGGTCTCCGGCTTCGGAAATGACCTTCTTGTTGGATCTTCTCCAGTTGTCCTCCAAGGTCCGCCTGCCCCAGAGCTTGATGAATTCCGACATCCCATAGCTGGCTGCCGACGGGTTGTAGAAATACCAGCTGCTGACACTGGAAATGTCGGATGATCCGCCGACCGGTGCGCCGAATTCGCCTGATTCCAGCCCGGGGACGGAAGTGGTCTGCCTTCGCTGTGATGAGCTTCGCATGGAGCCGCCTGATGATCCGAAAGCATTCTGGTTCATCCGGCTGCCGCCCTGCCTGTTCATCCGCTCTTCCTCTTCAGCCGCTTTGGCCGCTTCGATCTTCTTGACCGTTTCCTCTACTTTCTGGTCGATTATTTTATTCCTTTCTTCCTCCGGTAATTTGGCCAGTTCCTGAAGGCTGTCCTCCCGCCGGGCAATGATGAGGTTTTGCGCCAGGGTGCTCACATCTTCGCCAAAGGCGACCAAGGTGGCGTAATCCTGGTAGGTTTCGGGCAAGGACTGGTTGCTGCTGTCATAATAGGCGCCCGCAGGTATGAAATTGTCCTTGCCGTAGTAATACCTGGCCAAGGCCAGGTAGGATACTGCCTTCTGGGTTTCGTTCGAGGTATTCGACTGAACCGACAATTTGTAGTTCCTGATAGCATCCTCCTCCTTTCCGTCTTTCATGTCAAGCTCGGCCAGGGCAAAATAAACCTGGTCCAGGTAGTCGGCGTTTTTCTCATCGTTCAGCATTTTGGTCAACTCCTTGCGGATGCCCGCCGCAGCTTCTTCTCCGCCCTGATAAAGCCTGGCCCGGTTAATCCGCGCATTGAAGGCCATGTCGTAGGAAGGATTCATCTCATCCACCTTCTCATACCATTCAGCAGCCTTGCCCGGATTGTCAACCTTTTCATAAAGCTGTGCCAGCACGTAAGACAGCCGGGTCTGCTGGCCCCTGTCGGGATAATCCGTTATGGCTGATTCAAGGAAAGGTATCGCCGATTCAAGATCTCCCTGACGTACATGCCAGTCGGAATAGGTGGCGTTCAGCTCAGGACGGAGCTTTTTGGAAAATCCGGGAGTTCCCTGAAGCCGGTTAAGGACCTGCTGGGCTTCGGGATAACGTTTCAGTTCAAGGTTGGTGCGTGCCAACCAGAGGCTTGCTTCATCCGCCAGTCCGTCATCCGGAAATTGGCGGATCAGGTATTCAAAATTCTCAATGGCGGGATAAAAATCGTGCTTATAGAAATAGGCCTTGCCCATCAGCAGAAAAGCATCATCAATCCATTTGACATACTCATTCTTCCGGTAAAAAGCCTTTTCCTTTTCCGACCGGTTGCCTTTTTTAAGCTTGGGCTTTGCCTTGATCGAGTGAGTCCCGATAACCTTGGAGCATTTTTTTATCGATTTGTCCATGTCGGAAAGGACCATTCGGGCTCCTTCCTTGGTGCTGAAAGTATAGAGGGGAAGCAGGGCGTTGAAATCATCCTTGTAGGAGGACTGGACCTTCTTGAGACCCTGCGTGTAGAGCTCATTGGCATTGAAATAAATGTTGTAATGAGCCGTCAGGTTATGGTAATTCCTGGTCACCACCGTGTTCTTCTTCGTAGTGCAGGAACCAGCGGCCAACAGGAGCAATACAGGCAATATAAGGCGGAAGAACTTTTTCACTGTCCGGCTCTCGATTGATCAATACCTAGTATTAACTAACAGTCAACAAAATTATTTTATACCGGGAGAAAAACCCAACCATTGCAAAATATTAGTATTTTCGAGGTTGACCTTTACCTGAAGAAGAAGAACCTGCTTGCAGGAGGAATAATGCGAATCTTTGTAGTAGAAGACGATAAATTTTACAACAAACTGATCGGCCATCACTTGCACCTCAACCCTGATTTTGAGGTCGAGTCCTTTTTTGATGGCCGTTCCTTCCTCGACAAGCTCGGCGATAATCCGGATATTGTGACCCTTGATTACAGCCTCCCGGATATCAACGGGGATGTCATCCTGGAGAAGATCAGGAATTACAATCCCAATATTCCCGTCATCATCATTTCCGGGCAGGAGGATGTTTCTACGGCAATCAATTTATTAAAGGACGGTGCATATGATTATATCGTCAAGGATGAGAACATCCGTGAAAGACTGTTGAATACCATTCACAACATCCAGACAACCGACCGGTTAAAGAAGGAAGTCAGGCAACTCCGGACCCAGATCAGTGAAAAATATGATTTTTCCAATGCCCTGATCGGCGAGAGCAAAGCCTTGAAAAAGGTATACCTGTTGATCGAAAAAGCCATCGGGGTCCAGAACATGACCGTTTCGATCCGGGGCGAAACCGGGACAGGCAAGGAAATGGTCGCCAGAACCATCCATTTCAATTCTTCCCGGAAAGACAGACCGTTTGTGGCGGTGAACATGGGCGCAATTCCCCGGGAACTGCTGGAAAGTGAGCTTTTCGGGCACGAGAAGGGAGCCTTTACCGGTGCTTTTACACGGAACATTGGGAAATTTGAGGAAGCCAACGGCGGCACCATATTTTTCGATGAGATCGCCGAGATGGACATCGACTTGCAGGTCAAAATCCTGCGGGCGATCCAGGAACGGGAAATTACCCGCGTCGGCGGTAGTTCCGTCATCAAGGTGGATGTCCGTATTATTACCGCCACCAATAAAGACCTTCAGGAAGAAGTCAGGAAAGGGAGATTCCGTGAGGATTTATATTACCGGCTGCTGGGACTGCCGATCGTTCTTCCACCCCTGTCGGAACGCGAAAATGACATCATCATCCTGGCCAACCATTTCCTCAGGGAGTTCTGCCGTGAGAATAATTTGCCTGCCAAGGAGTTCACGGCACAGGCCCGAAGCAAGCTTCTTTCCTATCACTTCCCGGGAAACGTACGGGAACTGAAAGCCATAATCGAGCTCGCCGCGGTGATGTCAAACCAGCGGATCATTGGGGAGGAGGATATCCTGTTCAGCCCGACCAACAGCGGGATCGACCTGTTCTCGCAGGACATGACCCTGAAGGAATATGAAACCAGGATTATCCGGCATTACCTCGACAAGAACAATAACAATGTCGTCCTGGTAGCCAAGAAACTGGATATCGGAAAGTCGAAGATCTACAATATGATCAAGAACGGCGAACTTTAAACCGCTTCAACCGATTTTACTTCGGGCACCTGTTTCTTCAACGTATTTTCAACCCCGGCTTTCAATGTCATCGTGCGCATCGGGCAACTTCCGCAGGCTCCCGTCAGTTTGATTTTGACCACAAGGTCATCGGTTATTTCCTGAAGGGCCAAGTCTCCTCCGTCTGCCTGAAGATAAGGCCTGAGCTGCTCGAGCACATCTTTGATTCTTTCTTTGATCTCTGCGTTCACCATGAGTAATAATGAGTTTATTTGTTAATCCTGACTATTTGCGTTGGATTGGCCGAGGCATTCCGTATTTCCACCTGCCGTATGGTCTCCCTTGCCAGATCCATAAACGCCTGACCCGTAAGGGATTGTGAATCAACCGCCACAGGTAAACCGCTATCGCCTCCTTCCCGAATGCCCTGGATCAGCGGTATCTGCCCCAGCAGCGGGATATTCATGTCCGCGGCCAGCTTTTTGCACCCCTCCTTGCCAAAAATATAGTACCGGTTCTCCGGCAATTCCTCGGGAGTGAACCAGGCCATGTTTTCAACCAGACCCAGCACCGGGACTGCAACGGATTTTCCGGTGAACATGCTGATGCCTTTTACCGCATCCGCCAGCGCGACCGGCTGAGGCGTGGAGACGATGATCACTCCAGTGACCGGAAGGGTTTGCACGAGGGTAAGATGGATATCACCTGTTCCGGGAGGCAAGTCGATCAACAGATAATCCAGGTTGCCCCAGTAACCGTCATGGATCAACTGCTTGAGGGCGCTGGTTGCCATCGGACCTCGCCAGACCAGGGCATCCTTCTCATCGACAAAGAAACCGATGGAGAGCATTTTCACCCCGTATTTTTCCACCGGCACGATGCGGTCTTTCCCCTCAATCGGTTTGAGCGCCGGTTTGGCCGATTCCAGATCAAACATTTTCGGGATGGAAGGACCGTAAATATCGGCATCGATCAGGCCGACCGAATAACCCAGCCGGGCAAGCGATACAGCCAGGTTCACGGCAATCGTTGATTTTCCCACACCGCCTTTACCGGAAGCGATCGCAACGATGTTCTTCACTTCAGGCATGGGCCTTTCCTTGTGGACAACCTGGTCGGCCCGGACCGATATATCGGTTTTGACAGATTGTCCGAAACGGGCAGCCAAAACCTGCTGGCAATTCTTCCTGATCGAGCCGGCAAAAGGATTGCCCGACTTCGGGAACACCAATGAAAAGCTGATTCTATCACCGTCTATGGCCAGGTCCCTGACCCAATTGAGACTGATTATGTCTTTCTCGTTATCCGGATTTATGACCTTTCTGAGAGCCTCTAATACTGCCGTAGCGGTTACTGCCATCTATTTTTATTTAATTTAAATAAACGCCAAAATTAATCATTCCCGGGAAAGGGAACATCTGCGTCGTCCATTTCTTTCACCGGATCCCAAAAAACCGATGGGTAATCAATTATCTGGTCATCCTCAACTGAAATGCCCTCGCTTTCCAGGAGCTGTTTCATGGTATCGGAACCACCAAAATAGTGTCGTCCCGTTAAGAGCCCGTTCCGGTTGACCACCCGGTGGGCCGGGATAAATTCGCCGCCCGAAAAAGATTTGTTGAGGGCCCAGCCCACCATTCGTGCTGACTGGGGAGAGCCCAGGTAGCGGGCAATTGCTCCGTAGCTGGTGACCCGGCCGGAAGGGATGGCGCGGACAACCTGGTAAACACTGTCGAAGAATCCGTTTTCACTCATAAGGCAGGTTTTCTGATGACCGGGTCAGCCAGGATGATCCCTCCCGGAAGGCGGAAGCGAAGGTAACTGATGGGTTTCGCATCCGAGAGGAACCCGGCTTCATAATAGGTTTTGATGGACAAAATGTCATCAGGCTGCCCCGGGCCGTACAGGTCATGAACCATGATTTCGGGCCGTATCCCGTTCAGGCTGAGTGTTTCAACCGTATATTGGAACAGCATCCTGCTGTCTGTCTTAAGATGGATGGTCCCGCCCGGTTTCAGGAACCGGGTATAAAGCGTGAGGAACCTGCCGGAAGTCAGTCTTTTCCTGGGTTTATGGGGTTGCGGGTCGGGAAAGGTCACCCAGATCTCCTCCACCTCGCCGGGTGCAAACACCCGGTGAAGGAATTCACACCGGGTACGGAGGAAGGCTACATTGGCCAATTCCAGGTCCAGTGCTTCCCTGGCACCTTTCCATATCCTGGCACCCTTGATATCGATCCCGATATAATTCCTTCCGGGTATTTTCCGGGCAAGCTGGACGGTATATTCCCCTTTCCCGCATCCCAGTTCCAGGACGACCGGTCGGTCGTTCCGGAAAAAATCCCTGTTCCAGCCACCCTTCATGAAATAGTCGTGGATCAGGATGTCCCTGCCATCCGGTTCAAAAACATGCGGGAAAGTCCGCATTTCATTGAAACGCCTGATTTTACTGATCCTGCTCACCTCAACCGGCTTTTTCGATCCGGAGTCCCAGGTCGGTAACATGCTGCAGCAACCGGGTCCGCATGCCATGCTCAATCTCAAAAAGGTACGTACCCTTCTCGGGAAAGCGGACCCTGTACCGGTAAGGAATTTCAAGGCTGTAACGGCCACCCGAGCCCCTGCCCAGCCACCTTCCTTCCTCGTCGGCCAAGCGGCATTCGATGGTATCCCGGAGGGTTGCACCGGTCGGGGAATGGGTGGTTACAAAAAGCCAAAGGTTGGAATTCTCGTACCGGCCGTCATTTCTTACCTGCAGATAAATCATGTAAAAGCCGGCCAGGTCCTCGACAGGGACCTTGAAGGTGATGAACTGATCAGCCGGCCACCCGGCACGGTCGATGGGAATGTTTTTCACGTAGAGGGTGTCTGCTCCGCAGGATGTTAATGCCAGCATTCCCGGGATCAACATCCGCACTATGCACTTCAAGTTCATTGTTTGTTACCGTTCCTGGATTTCGGTCGGAAACGCACTCTTCGGTCGTTCACTTTTTTCTTGTCAAAGCGGGTCAGGCTCTCCTGCCCGGCGGCGTTCATGTAACCGATCTCCTCAGCAGGCCTGCCCCCGTCTGACTCCAGCAACTTTTCAACAATGACTCCTATGCGGTTCTGCCTGATGATCTCCCTCACCCTTTCGACCGTCACCGGGACCAGGTTTGTAGATGCATGGGAATCAAAGGAGTACCACATGGTGCGTTTGAAAATATCGGTCTTCTGGTGATAAGCTTTCCCTTCCATGGTTTCAAGAACAATCTCGGCTGAAGGGAAATCCTTCTGTGCATCCAAATAGGCATCCAACTCATAGTTCAGGCAGCATTTCAGCTTGCCGCACTGGCCGGCCAGTTTCTGGGGATTGAACGAGAGTTCCTGGTTGCGGGCAACGGTTGTGGTTACCGTGACGAAGTTGGTGATCCAGGTGGAACAGCAGAGCTCACGGCCGCAGGAACCGATCCCGCCGATCCGTCCGGCTTCCTGCCGGGCCCCGATCTGCCTCATTTCGATACGGATCCGGAACTCATCCGCCATCACCTTAATCAACTCCCGGAAATCGACCCGGTCATCGGCGATATAATAGAAAATGGCCTTGGTCTTGTCGCCCTGGTATTCCACGTCCCCGATCTTCATGTCGAGGTTCAGCTTCTGGGCGATCTTCCTGGATCGAAGCATGGTATTATGCTCAAGGGCAATGGCTTCCTTCCACTTGTCGAGATCGGCCTGCTTGGCTTTGCGATAGACTTTACGGAATTCGTATTCGGCAGGATCAATCCGGTATTTCCTCAGCTGGTTCAGGACCAGCGGGCCGGTGAGCGAAACCATCCCGATATCGTGACCCGGGGAAGCCTCCACGGCAACCATTTCTCCGGGTTTGATATTCAGGCTGTTGACGTTTTGATAATAGCCCTTGCGGGTATTCTTGAACCTCACTTCCACCAGGTCAAATTCCGAGACGTTTTGAGGTATATCCCGAAGCCAGTCGAAAACGCTCAGCTTGGTGCAGCTGTTCTGGTTTTCGCAGGCCTTTTCTTCCGATTCGGTATCCAGACAGGGGCATCCCCTGAATAATATCGCGTCCTGTATTTTATCCATGGATGCAAAGATAATGAATCGGCGGTAAAATGAATCCCCGGCATCCGGTCAGGAAGCCGGCGGGACCTGCAAAAGGCGGTGGATCTGCAGGCACAGGTCGGTGAACAGGATTTTGGAATTCGCGTTCATGCTGATCTGCGCCATCGAAAGGCTGAACTCATTCAGCAGGGCGTTGATGTTCCCCGGATGAATGAATTTGCTGAACCTGGCGGCAAATTCCGCTTCCCCGGGATCGAAGAAAACCAGCTCATTCAGACCCAGGTTGACCAGGAAATTATCCCGCAGCATTTCCAAACAATAGGTCAGGTAGAGCTTCTGCCGTTCACGGCCCAGATCCGTCAACTCATCAACCCATTGAACGATCTCACTCATTTTCAATCCGTAAGATATTCTCATCATGCGGATGAACCGCTCGCGGTCAGCCTGATTGGCCTCGCCAAGGCGGATCCTGTCACGAGCCACGACATAATCGCCCTGGGAGCGGGCTGCGATGGATTCCAGTGCCGGTCCCTGCCCGGGAAAATCGATCCTGAGCTTTTCCTGCAGGTCCCGGAGCTCCAGGCGCGGCACTTTGATCCGCTGGGTCCTCGAGAGTATGGTAGGCAGGATGGCGTCAGGATTTTCCGAAACAAAAAGAAAAACGGTATGGTCGGCAGGTTCCTCGATGACCTTCAGGAGCTTGTTTGCGGTTGAGGTATTCATCTTCTCGGGCAACCAGAAAAGCACGGCCTTGTAATCCGACTGGTAAGACTTGAATGACAATTTCCTGAGTATTTCCTCGGCTTCCTTTTTGAATATCCCGGCCTGCTTGTTCTCTATTTCCATGGCGGCATACCATTCTCCCAGCACAGGGTACAGGTTTCCCGACAGGTAATTTCTCCAATCCTCAATAAAGTCATCGCTCACCGGTTCACCGGCCGCCGAGGAGGTACGTGCCACCGGAAAGACAAAATGAATATCAGGATGGACCAGGCCGGCAGCCTGGTGGCAGGAGGGGCAGGTGCCGCATGAGTCCTCCTGACTGGGATTCATGCACTGGATATACTGCGCAAACGCCAGGGCCAGGGCATAATGGCCTGAACCCGCTGATCCTGTAAACAGAAGGGCATGACTGACCCGGTTGGCCTGAACAGACTGTATCAGACGTTTTTTTACTTCAAACTGCCCGGGTATGTCGCTGAATTGCACAAGGCCAAAAATAGCCAACATTTTTTAACTTTGCCCGACTCGTTTTGACGAAGCAAAAACCTTTCTACCATGGAAACAATGAATAATTTCAACTTTTCCGGCAAGAGGGCGATAATCAGGGTTGATTTCAACGTCCCTCTCAACAGCAATTTTCAGATTACCGATGATACCCGGATCCGGGCAGCCATACCGACGATCAAAAAGATCCTGGGCGATGGCGGTTCTGTCATCCTGATGTCCCACCTGGGGCGGCCGAAAGAGGGTCCCGAACATAAATACAGTCTTAGTCACCTGGTTCCTGACCTCAGGCAGAATCTGGGGATCGACGTGAAATTCGCACCTGACTGTATCGGGGAGGAAGCCCGGTCAATGGCCCAAGCGCTGAAACCGGGCGAAGTGCTCCTGCTCGAGAACCTGCGGTTTTACAAAGACGAGGAAAAGGGAGATCCTGAATTTGCCCGGAAGCTGTCCGCCCTGGCCGACGTCTATGTCAATGACGCCTTTGGCACGGCCCACAGGGCTCACGCGTCAACGACCATCATCGCCGACTACTTTCCGGGAAAATCCCTCTTCGGATACATAATGGAAAACGAGGTGAGCAGCATCGACAAGGTGATGCAGCACCCGTCAAAACCATTTACCGCCATCCTGGGCGGAGCCAAGGTGTCAACCAAGATCACCATCATCGAGAACCTCCTGGACAAGGTCGATAACCTGATCATCGGGGGAGGCATGACCTATACCTTCATCAAAGCCATGGGAGGGAAAGTGGGCAATTCACTGGTGGAAGAAGATCTCCTTGAAACCGCCGGGAAAGTCCTGGCCAAAGCGAAGGCACAGAAGGTCAATCTCTACCTGCCGATCGACGGCATCAATGCCGACAAGTTCGACAACGAGGCAAACACCGGCACCTCCCCGGCGGACCAGGTGCCCGACGGATGGATGGGCCTTGACATCGGCGAAAAAACCATCCTGAAATTCTCCGAAGTGATCGAAAAATCAGCGACGATTCTCTGGAACGGCCCGATGGGTGTTTTTGAGATGCCTAAATTCCAGAAAGGAACGGTGGAAATTGCCAAAGCCATCGCCCGGGCCACCTCAAAAGGCGCCTTTTCCCTGGTAGGTGGAGGCGACTCGGTTGCCGCCATCAACCAGTTCAATATGGCAGACAAGGTTTCCTACGTATCAACCGGCGGAGGGGCATTGCTTGAATACATTGAAGGACAGGTTCTTCCGGGAATCAAGGCCATCAGGGGATATTAGAGTTGTCAACTTTTTAAAAGTTGACAACTCTACTACCCTGGACCTGTTCCGGTACCAGGGCAGGAAAAATCCGGTTTACGCCGAATATATCCGCCTGATCGGGTGTGATCCGGGGGAGATCACCTCACCCGACCAGATCCCTTTCCTGCCTGTGGAATTCTTCAAAACGCACCGGGTAGTGACGGGGCCGGGAAAGGAAACACTGGTTTTCCGGTCGTCAGGGACCACGGGTGACCAAGCCAGTTTTCATTACATCCTTGACGAAAAGCTTTACGAGGAAAGCTTCACCCGTTGTTTCAAAAGATTCTTCGGGGATCCGGCCTCATACTGTTTCCTGGCCCTGCTGCCCTCCTACCTGCTGCAGCGGAACTCTTCCCTGGTCTATATGGCCGACCGGCTGATCAGGCTGACCGGGCATCCGGGAAGCGGCTTTTACCTTGATGATCTCCAAAAGCTGTCCGGCACCCTGGAAGGGCTGGAATCGTCAGGGCAAAAAACCATCCTGATGGGCGTCTCCTATGCACTCATGGATTTCGCTGAACGGTTCCCGATGAAGCTCCGGAACACCCGGATCATTGAAACCGGCGGCATGAAAGGCCGCCGGAAAGAGGTCATCCGCGCAGAGCTCCATGAGATCCTTCAGAAAGCCTTTGAGGTCCCGGCCATCGGTTCGGAATATGGAATGACTGAACTCCTGTCCCAGGCCTGGTCCCTGGCACACGGGATTTTTGAGGCTCCCCCCTGGATGCGCATATTTATACGGGATCCGTATAATCCCTTCCGGCATCTGCCTGCTGGCAAAACGGGGGGGATCGACATCATCGACCTGGCCAACCGTGACTCCTGCGCCTTCATTCAGACGGGCGATCTCGGGAAACTCAACGAGGATGGATCCTTTGAAGTGCTCGGCAGGCTGGACCAGAGCGATGTCAGAGGGTGCAACCTGATGACGGCAGAAGGTTAAAAGGAGCACGGGCGCAGGAGCATGGGGGTTAACGGACCACAGGCCACCGGCACTATTCACTCTTTAATTGTTAGCTTTGGTGAAGAAACAAAAAAAATGGTCTTTCAGGAATATCGGAAATACCCGGTGGTATATTTCATTCTGGCCCGGATCCTTTCGCGCGTTGCAAAAGCCTTCTCTTTTGGATTTGCCGTCAGCCTTCTTACTGTTCCCGGGTCCTGGTTTTCCGTTGTATATGCGGTAATGCTGGTGACCAGCTTTCACCATTTCCCCCCCGAGATTGTTAAAACCGGCATCTGGATAGCCGGGATCACCACGGGCTTTACCACCATACTTCACTTCGTTCATTTTGGACTGCTTAACCGCATGGGTTTCCCCGGCATCACGCGGATTCCCAGGATTATGAACCGAGTCCTGAATAACGGTCTGGATTCCTCTTCCATAAAAGAGTTGGATGATGAATCTTTTTCCAGGTTTGCCGCAGCCTATTTCAAATTCCCGAGGGAAAACACATTTTACGGACTGATCTATGCCACGTTTGTCGGATTGGTCCTGACCATTTATGCCTTTGCTTCGACAAGCCATCTGGCAGGAACCTTGTACCTGATCGCAGGCGCACTTTTGGCTATGGCCATTTATACCCTTTATACCTTCTTGTTGACCGATTTCCTGGCCAGTCCGGTCAGGGCTTTTATCCACGAAGAGCTGAAAGCCAGGAAACTGACGGTAAGCCAGCCCAAAGCCTTTTCGATGAATTTGTCGTTTTTCTTTCTCGTCCTGATGACGGCCGTCACTGTCATCCTGACGGCGATGTACGTCAGGTCCAATTATGACCACATCGCCCCGATCCTGGTTTTTACCGGTCTTTCCTCCATACTGATGGGAGTCCTGGTTTATCTCCATTACCTGGAAGTCGACTTTTATCTTCATGAAATTCACAGCTCGTCCAGTCAGTTGGTGCAGGAAGATAAAGGGTACCTGTACTCCACCATTGATTTTGCCGAGATGAGAGCATCAACGGACAACCTGAACCAGGTCACGGTGGAATTGCTTGATCTGCGGCACGATCTGGAATCCCGGATCCAGGAAAGGACCATCGACCTGCTCAAGGCAAAGGAACAGGCCGAGGCCGCCAGCCAGGCAAAGAGCCACTTCCTGGCCAACATGTCGCACGAAATACGCACCCCGATGAACGGGATTATCGGCATGACGGAAATCCTCCTGAAATCCGACCTCACCCCGGAACAAAAAGAGTACCTCTCCATCGTTGACACTTCGGCCAATTCGCTTCTGACCATCATCAATGATATTCTCGATTTCTCAAAAATAGAAGCCAACAAGCTGGAATTGGAGCATGTGTCGTTCAGCATCACCAAGGTCATGGAAGATGTGGCCGAAGAGGAAGCCCTGAAGGCCAGCAAAAAAAAACTGTCCCTGATAACCGACCTGGACAGCCACTTGCCGCTCTCCGTGGTTGGGGATCCCGTGCGTTTGAAGCAGGTGCTCCTGAACCTGGTCAATAATGCCATCAAGTTCACGGAAAAAGGAGAAATAGTGATCTCCTGCAGCCTGATCGACCAGACAAAAAACCACTTGAGGTTCGTGTTTAAAGTCAGCGACACAGGCATCGGCATCGATCAGGAGAAAAAAGAGAAACTGTTTCAGTCCTTTTCCCAGGTCGACGCATCCATTACCCGCAGGTTTGGAGGATCCGGCCTGGGCCTCGTGATCAGCAAGAGGCTGGTTGAATTGATGAATGGCACCATTGACGTCGAGAGCAATCCTGGCAAGGGATCCACCTTCTGGTTCTCCGCCCGGTTCAGAAAAGACCCGGCCACTCCCGAAATAGCTTCGGAAGATACCGGTGAATTGAAGGGCCTGCGAATCCTGGTCATTGACGATAATGAAACCAATCTCCAGATATTCAGAAAATACCTGGAATTCTGGAAGTGCCCGTCCGAAGAGACCCTGCATGCCGAGGCCGGCTTGAAGCGCCTGCTTGAAACTGCCGGAACCCCCGCTGAGTTTGATGCTGTCCTGGTTGACTGCCAGATGCCGGGCATGGACGGGATAACCTTCGCCCGTAGCGTTTTCAGCGATGACCGGATCAAGAACACCCGGATCATCATGCTATCGTCTATTGCAGATGTGATCAAGTCCCAGGAAATATACAAGATGGGTTTTTCAGGATACCTGAATAAGCCTGTCAGAGTCGCTGACCTGCGGGAAGCCCTTCTGAAGGCCATCCGGAAACCTGAACCGGAGAGTCCTCAAAACGGCCTCGTATCAGTGCCCGAAATCCAGGAAACCGATGGACAACCGCTTGCCGGGAAACCTGCCGGGATCCTCCTGGTGGAAGACAACATGATCAATCAGAGGATCGCCGTGCTGCACCTCCAGAAACTGGGCTGCCAGGTTGATGTGGCCGGGAACGGCGAAGAAGCTCTCGGGCGATATGGGCAGAAACCTTATGCATTGATCTTCATGGACGTCCAGATGCCTGTCCTGGACGGGCTTGAAGCGACACGCAGGATCCGGGCGGATGAGGAACATTCAGGATCCGGCCGTCATGTGCCGATCATTGCGATGACTGCCAATGCCATGAAAGGCGACAGGGAGGTTTGCCTTGCCGCGGGCATGGATGATTATATTTCCAAACCTTTCCGTTCGGATGAACTGCAGGATGTCCTGAATAAATGGCTGTTCAAAGAGTAGGATAGAAAGCATTCCGGATGTGCCTGATGCCCGGGATGCCTTTTTCATAGATCACATAAACCACATCGAACCTTACCTCCAGGGGAATATGCTTGTAACGGACATAACCGTTGGCGGCAGTGATAAGGAAACGCTGTTTGCTCCGGTTGACGGCCTGTTCCGGAAATTCACGCACCGGAGCGGTCCGCGTCTTGACCTCCACGATAACCAGGTCATTCTTGTCGCGGGCAATGAGATCAATCTCCTTATGTCCGAAACGCCAATTGGTCTCGATGATCACATACCCTTTCTTCCTGAGTTCCTCGGCGGCCAATTGTTCTCCCGCCCGGCCCAAATCCTGAGTTGATTCCATTTTCTTACTAAATTTGCCTGTGATAAATCATGAAGCGTGACGCATGATGCGTGACGCATTATTTGCCAACTGTCAATCGTCAATCCTTCCATGCCTGACTACAAACGTTACCTGGTTACTGCCGCGCTGCCCTATGCCAACGGGCCGGTTCACATCGGACACCTGGCCGGAGTCTATGTTCCCGCTGATATTTATACGCGATTCCTGCGCAAGAATGGAAAAGATGTGTTGTTTATCTGCGGGTCCGATGAACATGGCGTTCCCATCACCCTGAAAGCCAAATCGGAAGGAATTACACCGCAGGATGTGGTAGACAAGTATCATGGAATGATCAGGGACTCATTTGAACGGTTCGGGATTGCCTTTGACATTTACCACCGGACTTCGGCGGCGATTCATCATGAAACTGCCAGCGAATTCTTTAAAAAGATGTATGGCCAGGGTGATTTCGTTGAAAAAACGACCGAGCAGTTTTTCGATGAAGAGCATCAGCAGTTCCTGGCCGACCGGTATATCACTGGGACCTGCCCTTATTGCGGAAACGAACAGGCCTACGGTGACCAGTGCGAGAAATGCGGCACTTCCCTCAGCCCGATGGAACTGAAGAATCCCCGCTCGGTGCTGAGCGGCAATTCCCCTGTATTAAAAGAGACGAATCATTGGTACCTGCCGCTGGACCAGCATGAAGCCTGGCTCCGGAAGTGGATCCTGGAAGATCACCGGGAATGGCGGTCAAACGTATACGGCCAGTGCAAATCCTGGCTCGACCAGGGACTCAAGCCCCGGGCCGTATCCAGGGATCTCAGCTGGGGAGTTCCGGTCCCGGTGGAGGGTGCCGAAGGCAAAGTCCTTTATGTCTGGTTCGATGCCCCGATCGGTTATATATCGGCCACACGGGAACTGACTCCCGATTGGGAGAAATACTGGAAATCGGATGAGAGCCGGCTGATCCATTTCATCGGAAAGGACAACATTGTCTTTCATTGCATCATTTTCCCCGTCATGCTCAAGGCACACGGTGAATATATCCTGCCTGACAATGTTCCGGCAAATGAATTCCTGAATCTCGAAAACGACAAGATCTCCACCTCCCGCAACTGGGCCGTCTGGCTGCATGAATATCTCGACGAGTTTCCCGGCAAGCAGGATGTCCTTCGCTATGTTCTGACTGCCAACGCTCCGGAAGCCAAGGACAATGATTTCACCTGGAAGGATTTTCAAACCCGCAACAACAATGAACTGGTTGCCGTGCTCGGTAATTTCGTCAACCGCACGCTGGTCCTCACGCAGAAATATTTCGATGGGAAATGCCCCGATCCCGGTATCCCGAGTGATTATGACATAAGCACGATCAGCGAGATCCCCGGCATAAAAACCCGCGTCGAACAGAGCCTGGAAGCCTTCCGGATCCGTGAAGCCCTGAATGAAGCCATGGGCCTGGCCCGTCTCGGGAACAAATACCTGGCCGAGACGGAACCCTGGAAACTGATCAAAACCGATGCTTCGCGCGTGGCAACCATCCTGAACATCAGTCTTCAGATCACGGCAAACCTGGCTATCCTTCTGGATCCCTTCCTGCCTTTCAGCATGAGGAAAGTCAGGAACTGGCTTAACCTGGATGACCTGGACTGGCGGGCAATCGGCGATCAGGCGTTGATCGCTCCGGGGCATGAGCTCGGTCAGCCGTCCCTTCTTTTTGAAAAGATCGAGGATTCACAGGTTGAATTCCAGGTCGACAAGCTGCTCAAAACCAAGAAAGCCAATGAGGCCAAAGCTGCCGGGCTGCCTCCGGCCAAATCCGCAATATCCTATGATGATTTTTCGGGAATGGACATCCGGGTGGCGACGATCCTCGAAGCGGAAAGGGTGCCGAAAACCCAGAAACTGATGAAGCTGAAGGTCGATACGGGAATCGACATCCGTACCGTGGTCTCGGGCATAGCAGAACATTTTGAGCCCGAATCGCTTCCGGGCAAGCAGGTAACCCTGCTGGCCAATCTTGAACCCAGGGTGATCAAGGGCATTGAATCCAAAGGGATGATCCTGCTGGCCGAAGATGCTGCCGGCCGGTTGATCTTCGTCTCCCCGGAACAATCCATAGGCAACGGATCGGCCGTGAAGTAACCTAGCGATTCACCGGTTTGGCCTCACCGACCCTGAACGGGACCAGCCCGAAGGCGTCCGGCAGAAAAGACAAACCGGCTGCAGGGGTAAAACTCAGGTTGCCTTGAGGATCGGAGCTGATAGTTCCGATACCTTCAAGGTAAACGGGTTCCTGCCTCGAAAGCTGACCTACAACCATTGCCGTGAAATTTCCCAGGCGCTCTTTTGCCTCCTCCGGGGAGCATCCCAGGCGTTCGATGATCTCCTGTTCAAGAAAACCGTCATCAGGCTGCTTTTCCTGGCTTAATACCATCCTGCCGGACGGTGGCAGCAGATAGCCGCTTTCACTCCTGATCTGGGCAGGATGATACCGGGTTTCAAAAATTCCCAGGCCCGGGACAACCACAGCTTTCCCCTTCAAAAGCAATTCCTTTAAAACCGTTATGATGAGCAATGAATCCATGACAAGCAAAGTTATTACTAATTGGTCTGTTCCGCCAGCCCGGACTTGGCAACATTAATTTTTACTACTTTCGCTACCACCTTAACACCGGAAACGCATGAAAAAGATTGAAATGGTGGACCTCCGTTCCCAGTACCACCGGTTGAAAACCGAAATCGACAAGGCCATCCTTCAGGCTTTGGACAATTCGGCTTTCATTAACGGGCCGGATGTCAAGGCTTTTGGAAGCGAACTGGCCAGCTATCTCGACGTACCGCATGTAATACCCTGCGCCAATGGCACGGACGCCCTCCAGGTGGCGTTGATGGCACTTCCGCTGGAACCGGGTGACGAAGTGATCACCACCAACTTTTCGTTCATCGCTACAGTGGAGGTTCTGGTACTTCTGAAGCTTAAACCGGTTCTGGTCGACGTCAATCCTTTCACCTTTAATATTGATCCCGATCAAGTCCGTAAATCCATCAGTCTTAAAACCCGCGCCATTCTCCCTGTCCATCTCTTCGGGCAACCGGCCCCCATGGATGAGATCCTCCAGATAGCGCGGGAACATGACCTGTTTGTCATTGAAGACAATGCCCAGTCGCTGGGTTCCTGGTACCATGGTGCCGATGGCTCCGGTAAAAGATCGGGCACCCTGGGACATATCGGAACCACCTCATTCTTTCCGACCAAGCCCCTGGGCTGTTATGGCGACGGCGGGGCTTTAATGACATCCGATCCGGCCCTGGCCGAAAAGATCCGGATGATCGTGAACCATGGAGCGAAAATCAAATACTACCACGACCTGATCGGAGTGAACTCCCGGCTTGACACGATCCAGGCGGCCATTCTCCGTGTAAACCTGAGGAACCTGGATGATTTCATCGCCAGAAGAAAAAACGCTGCCGGATACTATGACTCACATCTGGCAGGGTTTGCAGGTATCCGTATACCGGCACGGCAAAAACAGGGATCCCATGTTTTCCACCAGTACACCCTGGTGATTGAAAAGGGTGACCGCAACCGGGTGAAGGAAAAGCTCGGCGAAGCCGGCATCCCTTCCATGATCTATTATCCGGTTCCCCTGAGCCTTCAGAAAGCTTTCACTTTTGCCGGCTACCACGAAGGAGATTTTCCGGTCACGGAGCAACTCTGCCGGACGGTCCTGTCCCTTCCCATCCATACCGAAATGAAGCCGGAGGAATTGGCGTATATTTGTGATACTTTGTTGAAAATACTTGATAATGAGCGATAAGGGTTATTATGCCCACGAAACGGCAGTCATTGATCAGGGTTCCAGCATCGGGCCCGGGACGAAAATCTGGCACTTCACCCATATTATGAGCGGTTGCCGCATCGGTGAGAACTGTAATTTGGGTCAGAATGTCGTGGTTTCTCCCGATGTAGTCCTTGGCAACAATGTGAAGGTCCAGAATAATGTCTCGATCTATACCGGCGTGATTTGCGAAGATGATGTGTTCCTGGGCCCTTCCATGGTTTTCACCAATGTGACCAATCCGCGGAGCCGCGTAAACAGGCGTGGAATGTATGAATCCACCCTGGTCAAAAAGGGAGCCACCATCGGTGCCAACTCCACCATTGTCTGCGGCGTCACCCTGGGTGAATTCTGCTTTATCGGAGCGGGGGCCGTGGTAACCAGGGATGTGCCTCCCTATGCCCTGGTAGTGGGTAATCCCGCCCGCCAGCTGGGCTGGATGAGCGAATACGGGCACCGTCTCCGGTTCGACGAAGCCGGACTGGCAACCTGCCCTGAGAGCGGTGAACAGTATAAACTGGAAAGCGGAAGGATACAAAAACTGGTACCATGAAAGAGCTGATCCTTGTCACCGGCGGAACGGGTTATATCGGTTCACATACTGCCGTCGAACTGACCGGTGCCGGTTTCGATGTGGTGATCATTGATAACCTGGCCAATTCGACAACCGATTCCCTCGATGGAATCGAAAAGATTACCGGGGTCCGCCCCCGGTTTGAGCAGTTCGACCTGTGCGACAAGGCGAGGCTGGAACTATTCTTCCGGCAAAATCCCAGGCTCCGGGCAATCATCCATTTTGCAGCTTACAAGGCCGTCGGCGAGTCGGTTGAAAAGCCGACGATGTATTACCATAACAACCTGGTTTCCCTGATCAACCTGCTGGAATGCATGGAAAGTTTCCAGGTGCCGTCACTGGTCTTTTCCTCAAGCTGCACGGTTTACGGACAGCCGAAAAAATTGCCCGTCACTGAGGATGCCCCCATCCTTCCGGCCGAATCACCTTACGGCAACACCAAGCAGATCAGCGAAGAGATCCTGCGTGACGGAATCAGGGCCATGCCGGGAATCCGTGCCATCTCGCTGCGATACTTTAATCCGATAGGGGCCCATCCGTCGGCCCTGATCGGCGAGCTGCCCATGGGAATACCCAATAACCTGGTACCTTTCGTTACACAGACGGCTGCCGGTATCAGGAAAGAACTGAGAATATTCGGAGATGATTATAATACACCCGATGGCTCGGCCATCAGGGATTACATTAACGTGGTGGATCTTGCAATAGCCCATGTGAAGGCCATCTCAAGACTGGTTGCCGGGCAAAACCAGTCGGCCCTGGAGTATTTCAACCTGGGAACCGGGAAAGGTTCATCGGTCCTGGAAGTGGTGAATACATTTGAACAGGTCACCGGTGTCAAAGTCAACCATAAGATCGTCGGACGCCGCCCGGGTGACATTGAACAGGTTTGGGCTGACACCACCAAAGCAAATGAAGTGCTCGGATGGAAGGCTGAACGTTCGCTGGGTGAAACCCTGCTGTCAGCCTGGAATTGGGAAAAACACCTCAGGGGAATCACATAAATCGCCAGGCCGTGAAGAAGGTCATTTTAATTACCGGCGGCGCCGGATTCATTGGTTCGCATGTGGTCAGGTTGTTTATAAACAAATATCCTGATTATCAGATTATCAATCTCGATAACCTGACCTATGCAGGAAACCTCGAGAACCTGACTGACATCGAGAAGGCGCCGAACTACCGGTTTGTCCGGGCTGACATCCGCGATACGGATGCCATGGAACAGCTTTTCATCAAACAAGGTGTGAACGGCGTTTGCCACCTGGCTGCCGAAAGCCATGTTGACCGGTCGATCGCTGATCCGATGGCTTTCGTCACAACCAATATCGTCGGCACCGTCAACCTGCTGAATGCGGCCAGGAAAGCCTGGGGCGATGATTTTACAGGCAAGCGGTTCTATCATATTTCAACCGATGAGGTTTACGGTTCCCTCGGAGCCGGCGGGTTATTCCTGGAAAGCACGCCCTATGACCCCAGGAGCCCCTATTCGGCCTCCAAAGCCAGTTCCGACCACCTCGTCAGGGCTTACGGTCATACCTACGGCTTGCCTGTCGTCCTTTCCAATTGTTCCAATAATTACGGACCCAACCAGTTTCCCGAGAAACTGATTCCCCTGGCCATTCATAATATCAGGAACATGAAACCGATCCCGGTTTACGGTAAGGGAGAGAATGTGCGCGACTGGCTCTATGTGGAGGATCACGCCCGGGCCATTGACCTGGTGTTCCATAAAGGCGTCAACGGCGAGACCTACAATATCGGAGGCCATAATGAATGGAGGAATATCGACCTGATCCGTGCCTTGTGTGAGATCATGGACCGCCTCCTGGGCCGGGAATCCGGTACTTCAGCTTCCCTGATCACTTATGTAAAGGACCGTGCAGGCCACGACCTGCGCTATGCCATCGATGCGTCCAAGATCAGGAAAGAGCTGGGCTGGGTACCCTCCCTGCAGTTCTCCGAAGGACTCGAGAAAACCGTCAAATGGTACCTGGCACACGAAGAGTGGATGAACCGCGTGACCTCAGGGAAATACCAGGATTATTATGAACAGCAGTACCGGAGAAGGTAAGGCAGAAGGCAGAAGGCAAAAGGCAAAAGGAAAGGAAAAAGGAAAAAGGAAAAAG
>CAZJNQ010000037.1:11372-29187 GCA_964547475.1 uncultured Porphyromonadaceae bacterium | reverse complement strand
ATATCCGGAGCCTTGAGCGAGGGTAAAACCATGGCGGAAATCAATCCCCACTATTTTGCATCAATCGGGAAAATCTGGTGGAACCTTTGTAAAATACTGTAATTCAACGAACATGAGACTATTATTTACGGCGCAGAAGCCGGGTTGGGATGCTCAGATTGATCCCCGCTTTGGCAGGGCGGCTTACCTGGTACTCTATGATGAAACCACCGGTGATCTGGAATCGATTGACAACACGGAAGCTAAAGAGGTGGAACATGGAGCCGGAACCACTACTGCACAGAAGGTTTATGACCTCAAACCGGATGTACTCGTGACCGGGAACGGACCCGGTAACACAGCCGCTACCATCCTCAAGCGCCTGCCAATGAAAATCTATGTGGGTGCGGAAAACCAGACCCTCAGGGAGGCTTACCAGCTCTATAAGGATAATAAACTGGAACTCTCAGACTGCCATGAGTAAGCAAGCAGGCAGGAAGCTAAGGCTGAACCTGCGCATCGAAAGGACCGCCGGCTGGGTAAACGATATGGATTTACGATGACGGATGTAAGAAACTGTATCAAACAACTACAACAGAATCATAAACACCAGCAACACAGGCATTGAGGATGTTGAAGATATTATTGATGATCCTCGTCAAGCCTTGGAAACGGTTTGACGTTGTAACGAGTATCAATATATATTGCATTAAATTAAGGAGATAACAAGAATGGCACTTTTTGAGAAGATCGATCTTCCGGATGTCCGGAACATTATCGTGGTAGCCTCAGGCAAAGGCGGAGTAGGCAAATCAACTGTTGCGGCAAACCTGGCGATTGCATTGGCCCGACAGGGTTACAGGACCGGTCTTGTTGATGCTGACCTGTACGGCCCATCCATCCCCAGGTTGTTCGGGATCGAGGATGCCAGGCCCGAGGTGACAGTCAACGGTGACAAGGAGATGCTCTTCCCTATTGAGAACATTGGGATCAAGGTCATATCCATCGGTTTCTTTATCACGAAAAGTCAGGGTTTGATCTGGAGGGGACCACTTGCAGCATCAGCTTTGACGCAGTTGTTCGAGAACACCTGCTGGGGAGACCTGGATTATTTGATCGTTGATTTTCCTCCAGGCACGGGCGACATTCAACTGACCACCGTTCAAAAACTGAACCTCATGGGAGCCGTCATGGTGACCACACCACAGGAAGTGGCGTTGAACGATGCCAGGAAAGCAGCTTCGCTGTTCAGCCATGATGATCTGAAAGTGCCTATTCTGGGCGTGGTTGAAAACATGTCCTGGTTTTCGCCCATTCAACATCCGGAAGAAAAATACTATCTTTTCGGGAAAGATGGGGGCAAACGACTGGCGGAAGAACTTAATAGTGTCCTGTTAGGGCAAATACCGCTTGTGATCGGGGTTGGTGAGGCCGCAGAACAAGGATTGAGTGTGTTTAATCAAACCGATTCAGCTATTGCCACCATCTTTGAAAGTATTGCACAGTTAATTATTAATCGTTAACCGTTGAATAATCGAGTGGCATGAAGGGAAGCGGAGTGTTTTTCTGGGTCATGCTGGTGACACTGGTAACTGGTTGGACAGCCAGAGCCCAATCGGTCCTTGCTACCTCCGGCTTGGATGTACAAAAAGGTGGGATCAGCATCAGTCAGACGATTGGAGAATTGGCAGTATCCACTTTTTTTTCAGATACTTACGCTTTGACTCAGGGATTTCATCAGCCAAACTATACAAGCAGCCAGGTAACCGTCCTGCCGGATACTCCTTTCAGCGTTTCCTTCTGGCCGAATCCTGCACAGGAGTATGTGGAGATCAGGATAAAAAATGGTTACATCGAGACATGGCTGATTGAATTGATAGATATTCAGGGAGTTAGGTTGTATCATAAGGAAACGGTTGACCCGGTTATGCGTATCAGCCTGACTTCTTTTTCAGCAGGCATTTACCACATTAGAGTTACTGAAAAAGTCTCCGGGATTTGTAAAACTTATAAACTGATCCGGTACTGAGCCGCTGGTTTTCACGAACGGTTATCCGGATTATAGCTCGACGGGTTTAACCAGAATAACCGAAAAACCGACTCGGTTGGCTAGCTGAATATTTTTATAGTATTGATAAAGAGGAATATCCACTAATACCGATAGGTTCCATTTCTCATGAAAAGCCAGGTTTAACTGGGGAGAAAGGAAAAACTTGACTGATCCCGAGGAGGGCTCTGTTTCTTCGTAGATATAGCTCACCCCTCTGAGTTCATTGCGTAGTTGCAGGATTACTGTTCCGCTGACCGGCCAGTTGCTGGTCCTGATCAGGTGACGCGACAGGAAGAGTGAGGTGCTGAGAGAATTCCCCGAACGATAGCCGTCGCGGTTCACTCCGTTAATTTCGAGGCGGTTGTACAGAAAATACCTCATACCTGTGAGGGAATGCTGTTTGATCAGGAAGGCCTGAATAACCGCACCCAGGGCGTTGGTCGATGGCTGAAGGTCAAAGGGCAGCCGGACATGTTCTATCTTTTGCGTGTTGGGGGTGAAGGGAAATTTCAATCCTCCGGCGGCCGAGAACTCCACCTTGCTGTCTGGATTATAGTATACCTGATATTTAGCTGAGATTACCCCGTTGGTAAGCCCGGATCCTTTCAGGGAGAATCCTTCCGGAATGGAATAGTGCTTCGTTTTGTTGATGAAGAAGCCGACTTCCCCTTCCAGGGTCAGTTTATTGGTAATGCCATAGGCCAGGAGCATACCGGCCAGATTGAAATCAGCACTGCTGATGATCCCCTGGTCAAGGATTTGATGGCCTTCGAAGTAGCGATCCGATAAAGAGTGCTGGTAGAAGGTAACTATGCTGATGGTTTTTGTATCCAGGGTACCGATATTCCCGCTCCCTCCAACCGGGTTGCCGGCTGAGGTAAAGCACTGCCCTGAAAGGAACTGAGGCAGGCCCAGCAGCAGAATTAAGACAGCTCCTTTTCTCATTTCAGAATACCATGATAACCACCTGTTTGCTTTCTTGCCGGTTGTACCCGTCAATGACCGTGCAGGTTATGGGATTTTCCCCGACCGTGCAGGGAGTTGCCACATAGATCACTTCCGGGCCTGATCCCAGCAGATCCCCTTTTTCAACCTGCCAGTGATAAGTGATTGCATACCCGCTGGCTGTTGCTTGTATCCGGGTTGTGTCACCGGCCAGTATGGAGTACCGGGAAGCCTCCAGTGTGCTGAAAACCAGGGGCTGCTCTTCAACGGGCGGTTTGTCGTCACAAGCCCACAGGCTGATCAGGATACCTGATAGCAGGATCGTCTTATACACTCCGATTCTCATTTCAGTAAATATGAATGTTAGTGTTCATGCTTCAAAAGAACAACAATAGCAAAAAAATGATTAAGAGTTTTTGGAAAAGCAGAAAAGATTAATTAAAATTGTTCTAACATAAGAATAATTCTCAATATAGAATAATTCAATGAAAACCGCAACGGAAGATGTCCGGAAGAAGTTTATGGAAAAAGGATTGAAGATAACCCCTCAGCGAATCATAATCCTTGAAGCCATCTATACATTAGAGAATCATCCTACTGCGGAAAATATTCTTGAATATGTTCGTAAAACTCATCCAAATATTGCAATCGGTACTGTATATAACGTATTGGAAACGTTAGTTGAGCATGGTTTGATCAGGAAAGCTAAAACGGTTGAGGATGTCATGAGATATGATGGTGTAATGAAAAACCATCATCATTTGTATTGCTCCCGATGTGATTTGATTGAAGATTATGAGGATGAAGAATTAGACGAATTGCTGAAAAATCATTTTAAAAATAAGATAATAAGCGGGTTTGAAATTGAAGATGTTGTCCTCCAAATTAGGGGAACATTTGATAAATGTTAATTAATTACTTAACAATCAAAACAATATGGAAGAAAATAGAGTTTCAATGCCACGCATAGGTGAACAAGCGCCGGAATTTAAAGCAGTGACAACACAGGGAACGATTAACTTTCCATCTGATTACAAAGGCAGTTGGGTGATTCTGTTTAGCCACCCGGCTGACTTTACGCCTGTGTGTACATCAGAGTTTATGACATTCGCTACGTTAGAGCCAAAATTTAACGAAGCAAACTGCAAACTTGTAGGTCTTTCCGTTGACGGACTGTACAGCCATATTGCATGGTTAAGAACCATCAAGGAAAAGATTGAATACAAAGGGATGAAGAATGTGGAGGTTACCTTCCCATTGATTGAGGACATAACAATGGAGGTGGCTCAAAAATATGGAATGATGATGCCCGGAGAGAGCAATACAAAAGCAGTTCGCGCTGTTTTTGTCATTGACCCGAAAGGAGTCATTCGGACAATTATTTATTATCCGCTAAGCTTGGGTCGGAATTTCGATGAATTGTATCGTGTGATTCTTGCTTTGCAGGCTGCCGATGAATTTAGTGTTGCAACACCGGCCGACTGGAGACCCGGGGATGAAGTCATTGTTCCAACCGCAGGTTCTTGTGGCGTCGCCAAAGAAAGGATGGAAAGCAAAGATGAAAACACCAAATGTTATGATTGGTTTTTTTGCACGAAAAAGCTGGATAAGGATACGGTCTTGAAGAAAATCCTGAAAAAGTAAAGCAGCAAAGCTTATTGGATTCAAGTAATGGCGGGGCTTGTGGCGTATTCAATCGTCTTGCCCCGCTTATTTTTTTGAGTATCTCTAGAGAATCATCCTGTGAAGTTCTTTACTTCAGTACGCAAAGTTTACATACAAACCAGTGTTAACGTACACAACGGACCGACATGCCATACGTTTTCGGGAAGGTGTTATACCGGCCAACCTTGGGACTTGCCTGATCCAGGCATCTTCGCCAGGCCAATTCGTTAAACTCATTCGACGTCCAGATGTATTCGTATGATGTAAGTCCCGTAAAACCGAAGCCGGGAACGCTTCGTCCTGAATAGAGCGCATTGTATCCCGAGCTTCCCCCGGGACCCAGCTGAGTGCCCTGGTCGGTCCCCCTCCAGGTATTGCTTTTAACGGCTTCAGACTCACTCATGCCCAGTGAGATCTCCATTTCCTGCCATTCCGTATCCGTTGGTATGTGCCATCCGGGCGGGCAGATACCCTGGGATCCTTTCAGCGTTGTGTAATTCATTGCTTCGTCCCACGTATACAGAGCGCCGTACTGTTCTCCATAAGCTGAATTGTTCTCATAATAATACTTCTCAATGATCCCATTGTCCAATTGTCCCTGACTGAAGCTAACAGCTTGCCCTAGATTCAGATTCTCAGCCATCCAGCAGAGGTTGCCTATTCTGACTGTATTGTAGGTTTGCCCATCACGTTCATCGGTAAAGGGCATACCACATTGCCAGGGTCGGGTGATCTCGGTCAGCCCGACTTGATACCAGATTCCGTTCCGGTGAACATTCAGGCAGTTGCTGGTGGTGTTGAATATGATCATGCCCTCTGCGGGATCCTCCACTGCCAGCCGCTCAGTTTCTGTCATCAATGGGATGATCGTTTGGGAAGAACGTGACTGGTTAGCATATAAGGCAAAGGGCACGCTTAGGAGTTGGGAGGAGCCCATCGGGGTGTATTCTCCCGAGTTTTCAGCGTCCAGTTCCACCTGGATCCACTTGTTATTGCCCGAATTCCAGTCTACGTTAACCAAAGCCTGTTCGCTTTCACCGCTTCCGAGTGCCAGGGTGAACAATCCGAACTCATTGGTGGTAACCTCATGGGTTTCACGATAAACAGCGATACCGTTTATGTTTGATTCACGTATCGTTATCCGGATCCCGATAGTTTTATCAGTCATGGGAGAACCATTAGAATATCTTGCAATAGCTTGATAATTAAATAGATATGGAGCCTGTGGATAAACAGGGTGAAGACTGACCAGGCACCCTATCAATCCGGTGAGCAGCTTGATTGTATTCATTTCTGATCTGACTCTAAACGACTAATTTAGACTTATTCTCAATAGAAGCAGGCATTTTTTCAACAGGAATTCTGCATCTTAATCCAATTATCTTTGTGAACCGGAAAGTTATCATGTAATTAGGTTATGGTTGAACAAAACACGGGCAGAAAATGGATGGCTTCTTTACAGTTGATACTGTTTGCCTGGTTTTACCTGAATATTACTTTCTTCCCACATTCTCATCGGATTGGTGATATCATTATCACTCATTCCCATTATTACTGGGGGTACGCTGTCAGCGCCCACCCAGTCCATTCTCATTCAACGGAAGATCTGAAGGTCCTGAACGAGTTGTCCCTCTTCCTGACATTGGCTGCCCTCCTTTTTACTTCAGTTTTTACCTTGCTTAAAGCCAGCAAGTACCGTTATACTGAATGTTTTGTCGCGGTTGTTCCACGACTCAGAATGGATGCTCTTCCCGCGAGAGCTCCTCCTGCTTGATCGAATCATTGGTTTTGCAGATTTTTTTAACCAGGGCGATTTGACCTTGGTGTTCAATTTCCCTCAAACAAAGCAGGATGAAAAAAATAGTAATTCTCTTTATTAGTAGTATCGGAATAACCGGTTGCCACTCTGGACGGAACGGTCAGGAGTTGGCACGATCACCTGAAGTAGTTATTTCAGGCGACACGATGTGGGTGCCGAAAGAGACGCCGGAAGGCCAGCGGATTCAATTACAGGTAGTTCGTCCCGAAAGAGTCACTCTTCCGTGTAAGGCTACCGGTACCATCCGGGCTATTCCTGAGTGTATTGCTGATGTTGCGGTTCCATTTGACGGACGTATTGTTGAATCCTTTGTAAAAGCCGGCAAGAAAGTCTCGGCCGGTGATCCTCTGTTTTCAATCCATTCACCGGCTTTCATGGAGACCGTGAAAACCTATATCCAGGCTAAACAGGAGAACAGGCTGGCGGAAATGAACTATCTGAGGCAACAGGACCTGGTAAAAAATGGTATCGGGATCCAAAAGGAATTGGATGAAGCCAGGCTGAATTATGAAAGTACTAAAAGCCAGCTTGATAACTTAGCAGCTACCTTATCCATTTTTAATGTAGATCCTGTAAGTACCTGCTTGGGGAAGCCGCTGGTGGTAACGGCTCCGATCAGGGGAGAAGTGGTTCGCAATACCATACGGGTAGGGCAGTACCTCACAGCCGATTCCGATCCCATGGTCTGCATTGCCGACCTGGCAAAGGTTTGGGTGATTGCCAAGGTGAAGGAGAACAATATTGCGCTGGTGGAGGAAAACTCAGAGGTGGAAATCACGCTGGATGCTTATCCGCAACATCTGTTCACCGGAAAGGTCAATTATATAGGCCAGTTGCTTGACGAAAGCACGCGTTCTCTGGAGGTGATTATTGAATGTGCCAATCCCGGGCAGCTTATGAAGCCGGGTATGTTTGCGACTGTCAGGTTCATTCATGACAACCAGGCGGGGATTCTTCTGCCTGCCACTGCCCTGAAGCAGGAGGAGGGCGCCACTTATGTGTACAGGAGTATCGGACAGGAGCGCTATGTGAAGACAGCAGTGACTGTTGTCTCGATCTTAAATGGCACGGTGATGGTCCAGTCAGGTATTGCCGCCGGAGATACGGTGATCAGTGAAGGTGCTCTCTTCTTGCAGTAAACACGGAATCCATGGAAAAATTGATTGAACTGTTGATCCGCAGGCGGTTCTTAGTTCTGACAGTATTTATTCTGATGGCTGCTTTCGGCGTCTATTCCTGGACGCGGTTACCGGTTGACGCGTATCCTGATATTGCCGATGTGACGGTACAGGTTGTCACCCAGGTTCCCGGACTGGCCGCGGAGGAGGTTGAGCAGCAGATTACTGTGCCTGTTGAGCGGGAGCTGAACGGATTGCCTGGGCTGCATACCATGCGGAGCAAGAATATGTTCGGGGTTTCTACCATCCTGTTGGTGTTTGATGATGGGGTAGATGATTACTGGGCCCGGCAAAGAACCAAGGAGCGGATCGAGGGTGTTGAACTGCCCTATGGAGTACAGCCTGAACTCAACCCTTTAACCTCACCAACCGGGGAGGTGTGCCGGTATGTCATTCAGAGCAACAATCATACCCTCCGGGAACTAACCGATCTTCAGAAGTGGGTGATTATCCCCCGGTTAAAACAGGTGACCGGAGTGGCTGAGGTGAGCAATTTTGGAGGTATAACCACACAGTTCCAGATAGAGATCGACCCCCGGAAACTGGAAAAATACCAGCTCTCACTGAGTGATGTGATCAGCCAGATCGGAAAAAACAGTGCCAATGCGGGCGGCAGTGTGATAGACCGGGGGGATCTATCCTTTGTGGTCAGGGGTATTGGCTTGATCCAGAGTCTCCCGGACCTGGGCAAGGTTGTGGTCAAATCGCAGGATGGTTTTCCGGTTTACCTGAGTGACCTGGGACAGTTAAAATATGGCAATCTGGAAAGGAAAGGTGTCCTTAGTTTTACTGACAGAAATCGGGAAATTGGTGACGGTGTGGAAGGTATCGTTCAGTTGCTGCGCTATCAGAATCCATCCCGGGTTCTCAATCAGGTGAGTGTTGCCATTGATGAGTTGAACAAAGAGATTCTTCCGGATGGGGTTCATATCCATGTTTTCATGGACAGGCGGAATCTGGTTAATGCCACGTTGCATACCGTATCCCATACCCTTTCGTTCGGGATCCTGCTGGTGTTGACCATCCTGATTGCCTTTCTCGGAAGCTGGCGAGGTGCACTCCTGGTAGCAGTGACCATTCCTTTATCCTTGCTTTTTGCCTTTATCCTGATGCACGTCACCGGCATTCCGGCTAACCTCCTGTCCCTTGGAGCTATTGATTTCGGGATCATTGTTGAGGGATCGATCATCATGATGGAAACGATACTGAAAAAGCGGGAGGATCATCCTGATGAGGAACTCAACTTGCGAGACATTGTCAGCCGGAGTATAGCTGTGGCTAAACCGGTCTTTTTCTCGCTGTTGATCATCATTATGGCCTATCTTCCCTTGTTTGCCTTCGAACGGATTGAGAAGAAGATGTTTACTCCGATGGCCTTTACTATCGGATATGCCTTGCTGGGAGCCATGATGGTGGCGCTCCTGTTAATGCCCGGCCTGGCTTTCTGGGTTTACCGCAAACCGCGTAAAGTCTATTACAACAAGTGGCTTCATCATGTGACCGATCTTTATACCAGCCGGACACGAAAGATCCTTGACAAGCCCCGGCGGGTTTTTCTTCCATTAGGCGCCATTGTGATTGCCACCATTATTCTGTTTATGACGGTAGGCAAGGATTTCCTGCCGACTCTCGATGAAGGATCGCTGTGGCTCCAGGTCCAGCTTCCTCCGGGCATAGCGCTGGAGAAATCCAGGGAGATGGCCGATACTCTGCGTCACAGGGTGTTGAAACATGGGGAGGTCACCTATGTAATGACCCAGGTTGGCCGGGATGATGAAGGAGTTGACCCCTTCACCACTTCCCATATCGAATGCTCCGTGGGTTTGATTCCCTATAAGGATTGGGAGAGAGGCAAGCGGAAAAAGGACCTGATTGATGAGGTGGCCCGGGATCTGGCTGAACTGCCGGGATACCAGGTTGGGTTTTCCCAGCCCATCATCGACATGGTGATGGACCAGATTGCAGGTTCTCATAGCGACATCGCCATCAAGATCTATGGAGAGGATCTGACAGAAGGCAGAAGGATTGCCACGGAAATTGCGCAGAGCATCCGGCCGATTCAGGGAGCAGCCGATGTAAATATCGAGCAGGAACCTCCTATACCCCAGCTTCAGATCATTGCCAACAGGGACAAGATAGCCCAATATGGACTCAATGTTTCTGAAGTGGCTGAACTGATTGAGGTGGCAATTGGTGGCAAAGCCATTTCCCAGATTTTCATCGGGAATAAAATCTATAACGTTATCTGCCGCTACAACGAGATCCACCGTAACACGCCGGAAGCTATAGGATCCCTGATGCTGACCTCTGAAACGGGGGTCCGTATTCCGCTTTCACAAATCGCTGAGATCAAAACCACCCTGGGGCCCAGTATCATCAACCGGGAAAGCAATAACCGCTTTCTCACCGTGAGAGTCAACCTACGCGGACGTGACATGACCTCTTTCATTACCGAAGCCAAAGAACGGATCCGGGAAAACGTTAGGTATGATCATGAACAGTTCCGGATTCACTGGGGCGGGCAGTTCGACAGCCAGCAACGCGCCTTTTCCAGGCTGGCTATCATTGTTCCGCTGGCTCTGGCTCTGATGTTTTTACTGCTTTTCGGAGCCTTCGGTGTGTTTCGCCAGGCAGGTTTCCTGATGACCTTACTGCCACTGTCCCTGTTCGGTGGGTTACTGGCATTGAATCTCACAGGAATGACATTCAATGTCTCTTCCGCCGTGGGTTTTATCGCTTTATTCGGTGTCTTTATCCAGAACGGGGTGGTGATGGTTTCACGGATCAACCACCTCAGACGACTGGGAACCGAACTGAAACAGGCGGTGATCCATGGAACCGTTCAATGTTTCCGGCCTGTGCTGATCACGGCAACCGTGGCTATTATCGGGCTGGTTCCCGCATCGGTTTCAACCAACATTGGGTCCGATGTGCAACGGCCATTGGCTACCGTGATTGTCTATGGTCTGGCTTTCGGCACCCTGATCACACTCTATGCCTTGCCAGCACTCTATTATCTGGTTGAGAAAAAGTATGACCAACCGGTGAAACAAACACACAGCAAAGATTAAATCAATGAAATTCAACTATTGGTTATTGGCTCTGATCTGGTTGGCCCAATCGGCCAATCCTCAATCCCAATCCTCCCTAACCACGGGCAACATACCCCTTGAAACCTACTTTAAGGATGTAACCCAAGGAAATCTCAGCTGGATAGCCGAACAGTTTAATATCGGAATTGCTGAAGCATCCCTACAAGCTTCAAGGATTTATTCAGATCCCGAATTGAATCTGGGCTATTCGAATAATCAGGACCAATTGATGCACCTTGGGCAAGAAATCGATGCGGGCATTAGCTATTCCTTTAAACTGGGAAACCCTCGTTCAGCCCGCATCAGACTGGCCCAGTCGGAGCACAACCTGGCGAACCTTGCCCTGCAGTCTTGTTTCCAAAACCTAAGAGCTGATGCTGCCCTGATGTTTTTTGCCGGACTTAAGGAGCAATTAATCCTGAAGGTGCAGGAAGACAATTATCAACGGATGCGGGATTTGGCCAAGGCCGATAGCATCCGGTTCCGCAATGGGGTGATCATGGAAGCTGATGCCCTGCAATCCGCCCTGGAGGCCAGACTGCAAAACAATGAGGTGATCAGGGCACGTGCAGCCTGGCATGAGGCCCTGATCAGGATGTCACGTTTTCGGGGAGCCGATGGATCAGATACCTCCTATCAGCCCCTGGGATCCCTTGAATTCCCGGTGAGGGAGTATAGCCTTGAATGGTTGCTCACCCAGGGGTTGAACAACCGGTATGACCTTCAGATAGCCATCCAGATGCGAACCATATCGGAACAAATGATTCGCCTGGTCAAGGCCAACCGGGCAATGGAATTGGGAATAGAAACCGGATTCTCTTACAGCACCATCGCCACCAATGAGATTGCCCCATCACCCGCCCATATGGGTTATGGCATCGGAATTTCCCTACCGATGAAGTTCTCTTCAATGAACAAATCGGAATTGAAAGCCTCCCAACTGGCCTTGAAACAGAGTGAGATAGCCTGCCGGGATGCTGAGAATATCCTGATAACAAGCGTCAGGCAGGCTTATGTAATCTATGAAGCTCAAAAACAACAACTCAGCCAATACCATTCCGGGCTACTTACCGAGGCTGAATCCATTTTGAAAAAGAAAATGTATAGTTACCAGAGGGGGGAAACCAGCTTCCTCGATGTCCTGCATGCCCAGAGAACCTACAATGAGATCAGGAAGGGTTTTTATGAGGCGCATTATGACTATCTTGTTGCCTTGATTGAACTGGAACGGGCAGCCGGGATATGGGATCTGAATTGAGGATAAATCATGAAAACCATCGGAATGATCGGCGGGATGAGCTGGGAATCCTCAGCTGTGTATTATGATATCATGAACCGGGCGGTGAAGGAGAAGCTGGGTGGGCATCATTCCTGTGAATGCCTGATGTACTCGGTTGATTTTGCCGCGATAGAAGAGTTGCAAAGTGCGGGAGACTGGGACCGGCTGACCGGCATCATGATCGATGCCGCCAGGCGCCTTGAAAGGGGAGGTGCGGAATTGTTGATTATTTGTACCAACACGATGCACAAAATGGCCCCGGCTATTGAAAAGGCAGTCAAAATTCCGTTACTGCACATAGTTGACGCGGTGGCCGACCGGATCCGGGAACAGGACCTGGTAAAAGTGGCCCTTCTGGGTACCCGCTATACGATGGAACAGGATTTTTACAAAGCCCGCCTTATCGACCAAGGAATTGAGGTGATCATTCCCGATGAATCCGGGGTGAAGACTGTTCACAGAATCATTTACGAGGAGCTGGTGCACGGCATCATCAAGGAGGAATCCCGGCAAGCGTATGGGAGGATTATCCGGCAGTTGGCAGCCCGCGGTGCACAGGGAATCGTACTTGGCTGCACGGAGATTCCCTTACTGGTCAAACAGAAGAATTGCCGGGTACCCGTGTTTGATACTACCCGTATTCATGCTTTGCGGGCGGTTGAGGAAGCAATCGGCTGAAGAAATATCGTGATCCGGATAATTTTGTAGGTTTAATGTGTTAACAGCTTAAAACAAAACCAATGAAAGCCAAAAAATTAGTAGTAATTCTGATCGCATTATCAGCATTCCTGAACCTGCAGGCACAATCCCTGCAGAACAGCATGGGTAACCTGTTCCAGCTTTCCGATGCCAAATCCCGTTCCATCAGCCCGGAGAATTTTACCGGTGAGAAAGGGAAAGCCGGCATGGCTACGCTCGAGACCGGCAGTGCTGCGCGTGCCGCCCGTGAACTCGGGCAGGGTTGGAAAGTGAATCCTTATGTCAGGATCCAGCCCGGAACCACCTTCACCATGGCCGATATATCCGGATCCGGAATTATTAACCATATCTGGATGACCCCGACAGGAAACCTTCGACTGGCCATTATGCGGATCTACTGGGATGAGGAAACGGAACCCTCGGTTGAAGTTCCGGTGGCTGATTTTTTCTGCGCGGGATGGGGAATGGGCAATGAATGGCAGATCAGTTCCCTGGCGATTTGCGTGAATCCCATGAATGGATTTAATTCCTACTGGCAGATGCCATACCAGAAACATTGCCGGATCACCATGGAAAACCAGTCTGACAAGCAGGTGGTGCTCTATTATCAGATTGACTACTCGGAAACCCCCGTAACCGGTAATGTCGCTTTCTTCCACGCCCAGTTCCGCCGGGTGAATCCTGTGCCCGACAAGACGGATTATACCCTGGTCGATGGGATCAAGGGAAAAGGCCAGTATGTGGGAACCTATATTGCCCATGGAGCCAACAGTCCCGGTTGGTGGGGGGAGGGCGAGATGAAATTCTTTATCGACGGGGATACTCAGTTTCCGACTATTTGCGGGACCGGCGATGAGGATTATTTCAACGGTTCTTACTGTTATGAGGAGTGGATGGACAGTACCGGTCAATATCACTATACCGATTTCAGTTCTCCCTATTCCGGATTCCATCACGTAAAGGATGCGAAAAACAAGACCGGCCAGCGACGGTTTGACGAATACCGGTGGCACATCATGGACCCGGTGCGTTTTGAAAAGGACCTCCGGGTGACCATTCAACTGCTCGGATGGCAAAGTGAAGGGCGTTATCTCCCGCTTCAGGACGACATGGCTTCCGTGGCCTACTGGTACCAGACGGAACCTCACAATCCTTTCCCCGTGCTTCCGGCAAAAGAGAAGTTGATGATCACTTATTGATCATGTCAATAAGACAATAATACATGCTTGACCGAATCAATTTCCGGGATATCGGGGGATCTCTCACCACCGGCGGCCAACAGGTCAGCAAAGGGCTTTTATACCGTTCGGGCGTCTGGCAAAAACTGGATTCATCGGATTACCGGCTGGTTGAATCACTGGCGATTCAGACCATCGTGGATCTCAGGTCTCTCGACGAACAGAAGCGCGATCCGGCTAACCTGCCCGGCAGGCAAAGGGTTTCCATTCCCTGCAATATCGACAACATGACCAGGGAACGTTTGCGCCCGCTTGTTTTCGAGCGGAATGCCGACGATCAGATCATCCGGGTCATTGAAAGCGTTTATGAGGATATGGTGGAGATGATGGTCAAGCCCATGGCGGAGATCATCAGGTTGATCGTGACGCTAGGATCCCTGCCCTTGCTCATGCATTGCCGCGGAGGCAAGGACCGGACCGGATTTGCCGTTGCCTCTTTGCAATGGTTCCTGGGGATGGACCTTGATGAAATTGTTGAGGAATACCTGAAATCCAACCTGTTCCTGCTACCCAAGATCAGCAAGGTACATAAAAGGATGCGGCTCCTGACGCTCGGCCTGATCCCAAAAGCCAATATGCAGGCAGCCTTTGAGGTGCGCGAACAATACATCCTGACCGCTTTCGGCAGAGTTAAAGAACAATATGGCGGGATCGAAGGCTATTTCCATTCAGGAGGAATCGAGCCGGATGAATTGATCCGGTTGAAAACGCTTTTATTGCAGGACCCGGATGAAATGGTTTAGGTTGATAGGCTTACTTATTCTTGCAGGATGTATGAATGAACAGGGAAAATTTGAATACCTGCCGTTCGGGGATGTCAAACCGGGCGGCTGGATCCGTGAACAAATGGTCAGTGACCTGGAAGGCTTTACGGGGCACCTCGACCAGCTGGTTCCGGACCTGATCCTGCAAGACGACATCTATGGCAGGAACAGGCTGACCCGCCGGGATAAAAACAAGGATGTGGGGAATATCCGGGATGGGGAGCAGGAATGGGAAGTCCAGTACCTTTGGTGGAACAGCGAAACCCAGTCAAACTGGCGTGACGGGTTTATCCGGCAAGCCATCCTGACAGGCAATCCTGAGCGCTTGCAGGAGGTCTCTGAATATGTTGCGCGGATCCTCGGTACACAGGACAAAAACGGGTATCTCGGCATTTATGACAAGAATCTCAGATACAAGTTTACCGGAGAGAACGGCGAACTTTGGGCGAAAGCAACTCTTCTCAGGGGATTGCTGGCCTGTTACGAATCCGGAACCGGTGACAGGGAATTACTGCTGGATGCGATCGAGAGAGCCGTCAGGGACGTCATGGCCAATTATCCGGCCAACCGATCAGATCCGTTCAAGGTGGAAAAACCATCCGGGGGCATCTGCCACGGCCTGGTTTTCACCGATGTGCTGGACCGCCTGCATCAACTGACGGGCAGGCAGGAATACCTGGATTATGCGGTGTTCCTGTATAAAAACTATTCGCAGAATGAATTGTCGGAGGAAGATGTCAGCCTTGATAACATCCTTGATCCCCGATACAGGCTGAAAGGCCACGGGGTCCATACCTATGAGCATCTCCGGACTCTCATTGTAGCCGGCTATGCGACTGATGACCCCCGGCTCAGGAAAGCGCTCGAGATCTACCTCCGACGGATCGACTCGGCCACCACCCCTTCCGGGGGGCCGGTAGGGGACGAATGGATAGCCGGACGCAAGGCCGATGCCACTCAAACGGGTTATGAGTATTGTTCCATTCATGAATTGCTGGATTCCTACGGTCTGCTGTTGCAGAGGTCGGGCAATCCCGCTTTTGCCGATAAGATGGAACGCCTGTTCTTCAATGCAGCCCAGGGTGCACGCTATCCGGGAGAGAGCTCCATCGCTTATCTGAAATCGGACAATTCATATGCCATGACCGGACCCCTGAATGATACCGTGCCGGCCAGGCAGCAAACACGGTATAAATATTCACCCGCGCATCAGGATGTGGCCGTTTGCTGCGTGCCCAACGCCGGGCGGATCGGCCCCTATTATGTCCGGTCGATGTGGATGCGCGACCGGGACGGCCTGGTGGCAACCCTGTACGGCCCATCAGTCCTGACAACGGTTATCGGTGATCAGAAGATCCGTATCGATCAGGAGACTGGATACCCCTATGGTTATACCCTGAAGTTCCGGATCGGATTGGAAAAACCCGCCAGGTTCACGTTGAAATTCCGCAAACCCGGGTGGTTGAAGGGATTTACCATGAATACCGGCTACCAGGAAACAAACAAGTGCATCCTGGTCCATAAAAAATGGAATCCGGGTGATGAGATCATCCTCACATTTGTCCCGGAGATGTCGTTAAACCGGGATATCAAGAACGAGGCTTATTTTACTTACGGCCCGTTGGTCCTGGCACATCCGTTGCCGGGGAAAGCGGTGACGACCCGGAAGTACCCGCTTCCGGGATTCCGGGACATCCAGGTCAAGCCTGCGGGCGGAAGCAAATACCTGCTTGATCCTGAAGGAGACTTCGGGATCAGGGATTCTTCAAGGCTGCTGTTCGAGGCGGAGCTGATCAACGCGGAGTCCGGACAATCCGAAAAAGTTGAGCTGGTCCCCATGGGTAAAACGGTCTTGCGCCAGATAACATTCAGGAAACCATGAGCAAAAAGAGCGAGTTCAATAAGCTCCTGGCCGGCCAGCCGACGAAAAGGATCCTGTTCTATCCGATCCTGATGCACTTTGCTGCCCGGTTCAACGGCAAAACTTATGGAGAATTGGCATCGGATTACCGTGTGCTGGTGGAATCCAATATGCGATGCCTGGACTATTTTGATTTTGATATGGTCAGCCTGATCTCCGATCCCTACCGTGAGACAGCCGCTTTTGGCGCGGATGTGGAGTTTGTGCCCGAAGGAGTTCCGAAATGCCTGTCCAGGGTCATCCGCACACCGGAGGATATCAGAGACCTTAAAAATCCGGATGTCCGCAGGTCGGCCAGAACCCTTGACCGGATCCGGGGAGCTGCCTATTACCAGCAACTTCTGAAGGGTGAGGTGCCGGTCATGGGATGGGTTGAAGGTCCCCTGGCAGAAGCCTGTGACCTGGCAGGCGTTGCCGAAATGCTGGTCATGCTGATGATGGATCCGGATTCATCTGACCGGTTGCTCGATAAATGCCTGGTGACGGCCAGGGACTTTGCGGCAGCCCAGATTGAGGCCGGATGTGACCTGATCGGGATCGGGGACGCTATCTGCTCCCAGATCGACAAGGACAGCTATGACCGCTATGTGTTGGGGCGCCACATTGAACTCGTTGAATTCATAAGGTCGCGGGGAGCTAAGGTCAAGATCCACATCTGCGGAAACACTACCCACCTGTGGCCTTCCCTGGCCCGGCTGAACCCGGATATTTTCGATCTCGATTACATGACCGACCCGGATGAAGCCCTCAGGATTTTCGGTCCCGGTGTCATCCGGTGCGGAAATATCAATCCGGTGGATATACAGGACCTGAAACCCGATCAGGTCAGGGCCTGTTCCCACAATCTGGTCAGGCACGAGGCGGGACGCAGGTTTATGTTGTCAGGCGGCTGTGAGGTAACCGTCAACACGCCCGCGGAGAATCTGCTGGCAATGAGGAATGCCTGTGAATGAACGAATATGTATTCAATAGACGATTGGCAATTGATTAGGAGGTTGGTTCTTGGAATTACGCTGATCTGGTTTTCCGGATCTTTATATTCGCAGGCAGACAGCACCCTGCGATCCGGTTTTTTCAGGCCCAGGGACTTTAACCGGTATTTCATTTCCGATCTCTATTCACCGGCCATCAGGATTAATGAAGGATTCGGAACCAATGGGATGGATTACAATTCAATGCCGGAGCG
>CAZJNQ010000037.1:0-11272 GCA_964547475.1 uncultured Porphyromonadaceae bacterium | reverse complement strand
TTCCAGCACGAAAGCACCCATTTAGGTGACGAGATCACCCTCTACAGGAAAAAAGCAGGCTTCCCCATCACCCGCGTCAATGTTTCCTATGAGGCAGCCGAAACGGCTGTAATCATCAATGATCCGGCCGGCACCCAGCGGAACAATCTTTCCTTCTGTGCCGGTGGCCGCTGCCTTCTCAAAACAAGGCCGTCCCTGACGTATTATTCCCCGTTGCAGCCCTCGGAAGGTGATACCACCGGCTTCACGCTATCCAAACGCAGCCTGGAAGGCTATCTCCGTGTTCAATACATGGGTCCTGACGGCCCCTTGCGAATAGGTCGTTTCTATCCGGTGGTTTCGGCCGAATTCCGTTACCGTGTAAAATTCGGCTATCCTTATTACGAACCCGATCCCGATGAACCCATGGGCTTCCGGGAAGTTGTCAATCCGGAGAAATATGTTCCCTGTTTGAACCTTTTTGCAGGCTGGCGTTATCGCGGGCGACCGTCTGAGCCTGGACAAATAGGCGGTTATTTCAGGTTTTACACCGGTTCAAACCCCCATGGCCAGTTCAGGAACATCCCCCGGTATTCCTACTTCGGAGTCGTCCTGGTTTACGAACACTGATCCTGTGAACCGGATCGGTATAAATACTGAACTTGTTATAGATTAGGCTGTCATGCGTATTTCGGAACCAATAAAAAGTTAATATTGCTTTCATGGGCATTTTGCAGGAACGTCTCAAAAAGTATGATGCACCCCAGCAGGCGCAGAAAGCCGGTGTTTATCCATACTTCCGTGTGATTGAATCCGAACAGGATACCGAGGTCATCATTAACGGGAAAAAAGTGCTTATGTTTGGTTCCAACAGTTACCTGGGCCTGACGAATCATCCAAGGATCATTGAAGCGGCGAAAAGGGCGACCGATAAGTATGGTTCAGGTTGTGCCGGATCAAGATTCCTGAACGGAACGCTTGACATCCATATTGAACTGGAGGAAAAGCTTGCGGAATTCACCGGCAGGGAAGCGGCGCTATGCTATAGCACCGGGTTTCAGGCAAACCTCGGAGTGCTTTCCTGTATCGGCCAGCGCGGTGATTTTATTTTACTGGACGCACTCGATCATGCTTCAATAATCGAAGGTTCCAGGTTGTCATTTGCCAAAGTGCTGAAATATCCCCACAACGACATGGGCTCATTAAATAAGCGCCTCTGGTTGTGCCCGCCCAATAAACTGAAATTCATCGTTGTAGACGGAATTTTCAGCATGGAGGGGGATATTGTGAAATTACCCGAGATCGTCAAGCTGGCCGAAAAATACCATGCCACCATAATGGTTGATGATGCTCATGCGATCGGGGTTCTCGGCCGCCAGGGCCGCGGTACCCCGGACCATTTCGGATTGAACGACCGGGTTGACATAGTGATGGGAACTTTCAGCAAATCCCTGGCTTCCCTGGGCGGATTTATTGCGGCGGATTTTAATACGATCAATTTTCTTAAGCATAATTCCAGGTCACTGATTTTCAGTGCATCGATGACGCCGGCCTCGACGGCTACCGTCCTGGAGGCTCTGGAAATCATGAAATCGGAACCCGAAAGGATTGAAAACCTGTGGGATTTGACCCGTTATTCGATCAAAGCGTTTAAGCAACTCGGGTTCGATACGGGCAAGGCTGAAACACCGATAATCCCTTTACGTATCGGTACTATGGACAATACCCTCCTTCTTACCGTCAAGCTGCTCGAAAAGGGTGTTTTTGTGAATCCGATCCTTCCTCCGGCCGTCCCTAAAGATGACGCCCTGATCAGGTTCTCGCTGATTGCCACGCACACCCGGAAACAGGTTGATTATGCCGTGGAGAATATTTATGAACTGGCGAAGGGATTGGGGGTCCTATGATTGGAAGAACCAAACGATGAAACAGATTGTTGTCGTAACCGGAGCCTCATCGGGATTGGGGCACGCAATTGCCACCCTGCTTGCGTCCCGCGGAGAGATCGTCTACGGGACCAGCCGCCAGCCTGACCCGAAAGAAGAGGGATTTCACAAGGTTGCTATGGATGTGACAGACGAAGGGTCGGTTAAAGAAGCCATCAATAAAATCATCGGGACTGAGGGGAAGATCGATGTAGTGGTCAATAATGCCGGAATGGGGATAGGAGGAGCAATCGAGAACTTCTCGGATGAAGAGGCTTTCAGGCAGTTGAACACCAATTTCCTGGGATTGTCCCGGGTATGCCGTGCAGTGCTGCCTGGCATGCGGCTGCAACGGAAAGGGAAGATCATCAATATCAGTTCGCTGGGGGGATTGATCGGACTCCCCTTCCAGGGATTCTATTCAGCCTCCAAATTTGCTGTTGAAGGATTCAGCGAAGCCCTGGCTACTGAAGTCAGATCCTGGAACATTCGCGTTATTGTGATCAATCCGGGTGATTTTAAGACGCGGTTCACCCAAAACAGGGTCCTGACTGCCATTGATGCCGCCGGTTCCGACTACAGCAGGTGGGTTGAACGGGCTGTTACGAAAATGAGCCAGGATGAACAGGGGGGATGCGACCCGATACTCGTTGCCAGCAAAGTCGCCCGGATCATAAGAAAGAAAACCCCCCGTTACCGCTATTTGGCCGGACGGTTTGACCAGCTACTGGCGGTTTACCTGAAACCACTTCTGCCACCGGCCTGGTTTCGAAGGATTATCGGCAGCCATTATGGGGCCTGATCAACCAGATGATTCGGAGATAAGTTACATTCGGTTAATTTTTGTATCTTAATCAAAAAAAGATTCCTGCCATGAAACGGGTCATTTGTTTATCCATCCTGATGCTGACCGGGATCCTGGCATACTCTCAGGACCAATTCTGGGGAGTGACCTATCTCGGCGGACAATACGGTAAGGGAGTTATCTTTAAAACCGATGCCAACGGGGGCAGCCTTGCGGTTGTGCATTCGTTCAACGATGCCGCAAACGGGCCCCATTACCCGGCGGGGGCTCTGGTTAAGGCTCTCAACGGCAAGCTTTATGGCATAACCGTTTTCGGAGGCGCCAATGACAAGGGGACTATCATTGAGTTTGATCCGGCCACTCCCACTCTGGTCAAAAAGAAGGATTTGTCCTCCATCGGTGTCACGGGGGTTTACGGTACCTTATGCCAGGCATCAAACGGGAAACTTTACGGTGTGGCGGAAGGAGAACCATTTGGGAGTTCGCAGATGGGATCCCTGTTTGAGTACGACCTTGCCAGCAACACTTTGACCAAAATCTACGATTTTACAAGCGAGACAACAGGTAACAAACCAGAGGCTACTCTTATTGAAGGCGCTGCCGGCAAATTGTACGGCACCACGCTCTTTGGAGGCACTGCCGGGAGCGGAACCCTTTTTCAGAAAGCTTTACCCTGATTTTGGAAATCCTGGCGGTACAGGAAGTAGATATCAACCTGATGAACGTGCTGGGAAAGACTGTCCACCACATCAGGGAAACAGCCAGCCCCGGTGTCTTCAGAAAACAGATAGAAACAACTGATCTGCCGTACGGCGTATATTTTCTGTCAATCCGCTCGGGAAACCAGGTCCAAAACAGAAGACTGGTCCATAATTGACCGGCCAGGCTCCACAACCTGCAACCTGCAACCCGGAGCGAAGCGGAGATCCCGATTGATAGGGGCTCCAGGATCGCTCTTCAGGCTTTGTTAATTCACATGTTTGGGGTATGTTTACCATTGTCAAAAACTAAACACTTACTATGGCTATGCAGCACATTTTCAGGATCATGTTGTTGGCATCCCTGATGCTGACTATTCCGCTGACTGCTGCCCGGACTCAGGATGCCGGTCAGGCTCAGCAGAAAACCTTGCACGTGATAGGTACAGCTCACTTTGACACGCAGTGGCGATGGACAATCCAAACCTCTATCAATGAGTATATTCCGAATACTTTCAACGATAATTTCAAGTTGTTCGAAAAGTACCCGGATTACAAATTCAGCTTTGAAGGAGCCATCAAGTATATGCTGATGAAGGAATACTATCCGGAGGCCTGGCAGCGCATGAAGGAATACATTGCTTCAGGCAACTGGAATGTTTGCGGCAGTTCCATCGATGCCACCGATGTCAATATTCCGTCGCCCGAATCGGTTATCCGGACGATTCTCCTGGGACAGGAGTACTATAAGAGGGAATTCGGATTAAGAAGTTACGATATTTTCCTTCCCGATTGTTTCGGTTTCGGATACGCGCTTCCGACGATCATGAGGCATTGCGGGCTGAAAGGATTTTCAACCCAGAAGCTGACCTGGGGCGCACCTTTTGGTGTCCCGTTCGATATCGGTACCTGGCAGGGTGTCGACGGCTCAAGGGTGTTTGCCGCGCTGAATGCCACCAGTTATGGCGCCAGGCTCCGGGGAGATCTCTCAAAAGACCGGAAATGGCTCGAAACCGTGACCAGGACGGGTAACCAATCGGGAGTTTACATGGGATACCGTTATTTCGGGACCGGGGACGTCGGCGGGGCTCCGGAAGATTCATCGGTATATTATCTGGAAAAAGCCATCCACTCCGATGGCCCTCTGAAGATCCTGAGTGCTCCTGCCGACCTGATGGCCCGCCAGATGACTCATGAGCAACTGTCGAAATTACCCTTGTTCGACGGGGAACTGCTTACATCCCCCCATGGCAACGGGTGTTATACTTCCCAGGCTGCCATGAAGCAGCTGAACCGGAAGAACGAATTGCTGGCCGATGCGGCAGAACGCTCGGCGGTGATGGCTGAATGGCTGGGTGTGGCTTATTACCCGAAACAGACCTTTAATGAAGCCTGGACCCGTTTCCTCTGGCACCAGTTCCATGACGACCTTACCGGTACCAGCATTCCGGAAGCCTATACTTTCTCCTGGAACGATGAGATCATCAGCCAGAACCAGTTTGCCGGCATTCTCCAGAATACCGCCGGGGGTGTGATCCGCGGAATGGATACCCGTTCTGAAGGAGTTCCGGTTGTGGTCTACAATCCCATCTCGATTGTGCGTGAAGATCTGGTGGAAGCCACTGTCGAATTACCGGGAACCTTTGACCAGGTAAAAGTTATTGATGCCTCGGGTAAAGAAGTGCCTTCTCAGGTAGTTAAAATGAACGGAAGGAAAGCAACAGTCCTGTTTGTAGCCTTATGTCCGCCTGTCAGCTATTCCGTTTTTGACATCACTCCTTCCGATAAAGCTTGTACTTTGGCCACCGGACTCAAATCGGGCAAAAACCGTTTGGAAAACAATCACTATAAGGTAACCATAGACCGAAACGGGGATGTCTCATCGGTTATTGATAAACTATCCAAAAAGGAGTTGCTGAAATCACCTATCAGGTTACAATTACTTGATGATCAATCGGTTTCCTGGCCAGCTTGGGAGATCATGTACGATGCGGTGACCCAGGAACCCAGGAGCTTTTTTACTGAGCCCGTTATCACCCTGGCTGAAAACGGACCGGCCCGCGTAACCCTGAAAATCGTCCGGAAAGCAGAAGGTTCGGAAATAACCCAATATGTCAGCCTGTCTGCCGGTGCAGCCGGCGACCGGCTGGAATTCCGCAACGAGCTCAACTGGAATACACAGGGAACATTATTAAAAGCAGCTTTCCCACTGACGGTTGCCAGCCCGAAAGCTACTTACGACCTCGGGATTGGAACGATCATGCGTGAAAACAACCAGCCCAAGCTTTACGAAGTTCCGGCGCAGCAGTGGGCCGACATCACCGACGCCGATCAATCCTATGGCGTGTCGGTTTTGAGTGATTACAAGACAGGTTGGGACAAGCCTGCGGATAACCTGCTCAGGTTGACTTTGGTACATACTCCGCGTCCCGGCCGGTCATACATTGACCAGGCCACAATGGACATCGGATTCCATACTTTCAGTTATGCCATTGCCGGTCATTCGGGTGACTGGCGCGAGGGGGGCACCCAATGGCAGGCAACCCGTTTCAACCAGCCGCTGGTGTGTTTTACAGCTGCTGAGCATGAAGGGGGGCTTGGTAAAAGCTTCAGCCTGGCCAGAGTCAGCTCCAACCAGGTGGCAGTTAAAGCCCTTAAAAAGGCGCAGGTCGGCGAAGAAGTCATCATCCGGGTCCAGGAACTGTTTGGCCGGGATGCCAAACAGGTGAAGATGACTTTCCCGGTGCCTGTTCTTGCAGCACGAGAGGTCACCGGCGCTGAAGAGCCCATCGGTCCGGCAATGGTCGAGAGTGGCGCCTTGGTTTTTGACCTGGCCATGTACCAGCCGAAAACTTTTGCAGTGAAGCTGGATAAGCCTGCCCAGGTCCTCGGGATCAAGAGCTCGCATTGGATCAGCCTGAATTATGATACCGACGGTGTCAGTCCGGATAGGAACAGGATCGACGGGAATTTTGACAACGAGGGAAATTCTTATCCGGCCGAGCTCTGGCAATCGGAAATCATTTCCAATGACGTAGTCTTTAAAATGGGATCGTCAGCCGACGGCCAAAAGAACTTTCTCTCCTGCCGGGGGCAGTCGCTCAACCTTCCCGTGTATAAATTCAACACGATATATATCCTGGCAGCCGCAGCCGATCAGGACCAGAAGTCGGTATTCAGGATCGACGGCAAGCCCGTCACGGTTGAAATACCTTATTATTCAGGCAGGATTGGGCAATGGGACAACCGGATAGCGGCCAACGGCTACAGGCAGGAGGTGAGGATTAACGGCAAAGCCTACCCCCGTCCGGTGGAAACAATCCCGGCTTACATAAAGGATTGCAGGGTGTCTTATGTAGCCACTCACCGGCATCTGGGTGCTACGGATAAAAATGAGGCTTATATCTTCGGATACCTGTTCAGTATTGCCATCGATGTTCCGGATGGCGCCAAAGTCTTGCAACTACCTGATCTTCCGGGAGTTAAAATTGCCGCCATCAGCTTGTCCGATGATCCGAACCGGGTTACGCAACCGGCAGCTCCTGTTACTGTTCAATATCCGCGTGATCCTTTGAAGATCAGCCAGATGGCTGCCAAAGCCAAGGAGCCTGTGAGTATGGAGGGAGTTACCCCTCTGCCGGCTTTGGCCCAGGATCCCGGCAACCTGAAACCCGGCATCGGCTACAAATATTACGAGGGGCGCTGGAGGAGGCTGCCCGACTGGTCGAGGCTGACTGCCGTAAAGGAAGGCTTCATGGCATCACCCGATCTTCCGGCAGGGCACATCAAGGAGAATTTCGGTGTGGTCTTTGACGGGTTTGTCCGGATACCGGCAACCGGCAACTATATCTTCTACCTTACCTCGGATGACGGAAGCTCCCTGATGATCGATGACCTGCTGATCACCGACAATGACGGTTCCCACGGTCAGGAGGAGGAAGCCGGGTATGTTGCGCTGAAGGCGGGATTACACAAGGTCCGCTTGCAATATTTCAATGGTGCCGTCGATTATGCTTTTTCCGTCGCCGTTGAAGGACCGGGCATGAAAAAGCAACCGGTACCGGAGGCCTGGTGGTGCATGTCGAAATAGTATTGTCCGGAAGGCGTCTTGGATTGGGCTAAAAAAAAGGCCTTTCTTTGAGAGAAAAGGCCCTTTCGATGTTTGGGAGGATAATATGGAAGAAAGTGAAGTGACTTAAAGAAAGGTTGACCTGTCTGAGAGCTGCCTATGACGTAGGAAAAGGGTGATTGTTTTCGAACGGTGTCCCCCAACCGTTAGTTCATTTCACGTTTAGGTCAGCCAAACCTACTTTCCCAATGCTTTTCAAACAACTCCCGACAGGTCAACCGATTACCCTTGTCTTTCCGATAATAAAGATAGTTAAGAAATGTTAATTGTCAATATGTCAATAGGTTACATTGTCGATGTAATTGGTAATATGGGGCGATGGGACTCTAACTGTGTTGATCGTTTTGATAAATGATTGTTTGTTTTGTCTGATCGGCGGAAATACCCGAATTGACACCTACCATTATTCACCCGGCAAGACCTTTATTCATTCTTTCTGAACCGTTTCACTATTTAATTGTAGTTTTGTAAATTAAATTGTTGGGATGTCAATTATGGAAAAATCAGGACAGACGGTCAGGGATTTGATTTGGCGAAGTTTTCAGAACTATCCTGATCATCCGGCTATAGGATTCGTCGATGGCGAAATGCTTACTTACTCTGAAGTCAAGAGGCAAACCGAGCAATTGGGATTCTATCTGACCCAGTTGGGCATGGTTAAGGGAGACAAGGTGGCCATCCTGGGATCCAATTCCCCCAATTGGGTTATCGCCTATTTTACTGCACTTTCCCTGGGCCTCGTGGCTGTTCCCCTGCTCCCCGATTTTCATGCTTCGGAAATGGAGCATATCGTAAAACACGCCGGTGTCAGGATACTTCTGGTGAGTCAAAAACAAGCCCTGAGACTTGAATCCGGTTTTTTAAGGACGATTCCGGAGATTATGCGACTGGAGGATTTTGCCCTTTTGACCGATAGGGATAATACCCAGTCGGATGCCAGCTGGGAGGATTTTGAACCGGCAGGTTCCCTCGATCCCTTTACTGTCGAACTGGGTCCGGACGACCTGGCCAGCCTGATATACACGTCAGGAACCACCGGATTCAGCAAAGGAGTTATGCTCTCTAACAGGAACCTGGTGACCAATGTGTGGCAATGCTTCGAGGTGGAAAACTTGTCGGTGAACGATTCCATGATATCCATCCTTCCTTTGTCGCACACCTATGAGAATACGGTTGGACTTCTGTTGCCGTTCAGCAGTGGATCTGCCATTCATTATCTCGACAAACCACCGACAGCCAGTGTCCTGGTTCCGGCGATGAAAAAGGTACGACCCACCCACATGCTGAGCGTACCGCTGGTCATTGAGAAAATATTCAAATCCCAGATCAAGGGGAAAGTTGACAAGTCACCTGTCCTGAGCCTCCTCTATCAATGGCCTCCCTTCCGGAGGTTCTTTCACAGGTTGGCCGGCAAGAAACTTCACAAAACTTTCGGTGGCCGGCTGAGGTTCTTTGGGATTGGCGGATCCAAATTGGATGAATCCACCGACCGTTTCCTGAAGGAAGCCGGTTTCCCGTATGCCATCGGATACGGTCTGACTGAAACGGCGCCCCTGATTTGTGGAACCAATGCAAAAAATGTAAGGGTTCAGTCCGCTGGAAAACCGGTGATCCACTGTGAACTGAAGATAAATGAGGCTGATCCCGAAACCGGTATCGGCGAGATCTGGGCCAGGGGAGAGAATATAATGACAGGTTATTACAGGGAACCGGCGGTTACCAGCCAGGTTCTTTTACCGGGCGGGTGGTTCAGGACCGGAGATCTGGGGACCTTTGACAAGGACGGATACTTATATATCAAGGGTCGGTTAAAGAACGTGATCATCGGCGCTTCGGGCGAAAACATCTATCCGGAAGAAATTGAATCGGTGATCAACCGGTATAAGTTTGTACTTGAATCGGTGGTGGTTAAACAACAAGGCAAGTTGGTCGCCCTGGTGCACTTCAATTATGAAGACCTGGAGAAACAGTTTGAACACCTGAAGGAGGAAGCTAGAAACATGGTGGAAAAGAAAATCGAGGAAATGAAGATTGATCTTCAGAGTTTCGTCAACTCCAGGGTTAACCGCTTTTCACGCCTTCAGGCGGTCATCATACAGGATACGCCTTTCGAAAAAACCGCCACCAAAAAAATCAAGCGTTACCTGTATCAGAATTAACCGGCACACACAAATGTGAGCTGTCCTATGCCAGGTTATGACGCGACATGACCCGGTTTCAAATCACCAGTTTGAGTAATCCATCCTTCTGCTTCCTGTTCACTTCGTATTTGATCGGCTGACCGAAAGAAACACTGTTGAACAGTTCGCGGGTCACGCGGTAGGCGGGCTTTGTCATGGTTGATTCCTCGCTGAATCCTATCCGGTATTCTATATTCTGGTAAGTTTCCATCAGTTTCAACTGCTTCGGACGGGATACCAGTTCTTCCTCAGTGGGATTCAACGTTTCGCGGTAAGTCGAGTCGAGGATGAAATACCGGTCAGGAGTCTCCAGCAGGATCACCTGGAAGCTACCTTGCCTGAGTCCTGAAACCATCCGGTACTCCAGCGTTCCCGTTTCGATCCGAGGTTTCTTTTCCTGGAAATAGGTCCATAGGAAAATGCCAAGAACGGCAATTACCAAAGCATACCGGACGAGCGGATTGGGTTTTTTAGGAGTTTCCATGATACAAAGGATAAAGGTTGACGCTTATTAATCAGGATAAAAGAATAAAGATAGGTCTAACCGATCGAATTGAAAAATCCTTTCATGGCGGTAAGATAGTTTCTGAAAGCTTCACGGCCTTTATCGCTGATCCTGATAAGGGTCCTGGGACGCTTAAGGTGAAATGTCTTCTCAATATTGATATAGGCTGCTGATTCCAGCTTACTCAGGTGACTCGACAGGTTCCCTTGCGTAAGCCCGGTCTGGTTCATCAGGAAAACGAAATCCACACTTTCAACAGCGTTTAACAGCGATAAAATCACCACACGTGCAGGCTCATGAATGATCTTATCAGCATCGATGATGCTGCGGATATCGCTATTCTTTTTCGGGTTCATAATCTGACTTCAGGTTTTCTTTTGGAAATTTTTTCAGGAACCGGATCAGCCTGATTATCCCGAAGGCTGTCATGATCAGTCCGGGGAGACAAAGTGTAAAAACCTCGGCAGGCATACCGGCAATCGTTTCCAGGCCGGTCATGTGGGCTACAGGCCAGGCAACTCCAACACATATGCCAAAGAAAAACAAGCTGTATACACCGAGTAGCCACGCAATAAAGCTAAACAGGATAACTAAAAAACCGAATTCGATAACCGGATTGAAACTGACAGTCTCACCATAGATTCCGGGAACCTTAAAGATCTTTACCGCGAACAGCAGCAGGGTCAGGGTCAGGCTGATGACCAGGAAGATGGTTAGGATCTGTTTCCTTCCCCCGGAAACCGGTTTCATCCTGACATATCCTGTCCGGGGAGCGGTTACCAGTATCTTGCCCAGCACGAAGGGAATGAGAAGGATGATGATCCCATAGCGAAGATACCATGGTTCATCCCATTTGTACCATGAAAAAAGGGAGTTGATTCCGGCGATGACCAGCATGAGTCCGAAAAACATGTCAATCATGCCATCTCGTGATTGCAAGAAAATCAAGTTCTTTTCAATGCTTCTTGGATTAGTTTCGATTTGCATGGCAATTCAGAATTAAATGTATAACAATTAAGTTTGCAATACAAACATAAAACAAATACTTATA
>CAZJNQ010000036.1:0-29539 GCA_964547475.1 uncultured Porphyromonadaceae bacterium | reverse complement strand
ATCACGCTGCGGCCATGGAAAGAAACTGATCTTTCCGCGCTGGTCAGGCATGCCGACAATGTCAATATCTGGATCAACCTGCGCGACGCGTTTCCGCATCCCTATACCGAGGAATCCGGAAAAACCTGGCTTACAATGGCTTTGGCGGAAAAGAATAACGTGTTGCTGGCTATTGAGGTGGGTGGTGAGGTTGTAGGTGGTATCGGTGCCATCTTCCATGGTGACGTATATCGCATCAATTGCGAGATCGGCTACTGGCTCTCGGAGGAATACTGGGGAAGAGGGATCATGACCAAGGTCGTAAACCTGCTGGTCGACTATGTCCTCGCCAATTATCCGGTGATATCCAGAGTTTATGCCGATCTGTTTTCATTTAATCCGGCTTCCGCCCGCGTCCTTGAAAAATGTGGATTTCACCTGGAATCGATCCACAAAAATGCCATTATCAAAAATGGCCGGGTGGCGGATGAACACCGGTGGGTGAGGTTTAGGTAGGATTTTCCTACCTTCACGGCATGAAAGAGCGCATAGTGGTTGGCATTTCAGGAGGTGTGGATTCCGGTGTGGCTGCCTGGATCCTGAAACAGCAGGGTTACGATGTTCAGGCCCTTTTCATGCGTAACTGGCATGACACAACCGGCCTGGCATCTGCCGTATGTTCCTATGAAGATGATCTCCTTTTCGCCGAGATGGTTGCGAGGAAAATCGGGATACCCTTTCACGAGGTTGATCTCAGCGATGCTTACCGCTCGCGTGTCATCGATTACCTCTTCAGGGAATATGAAGCCGGACGGACTCCTAATCCGGATGTGCTCTGCAACCGGGAAATCAAGTTCGATGCTTTTGTGGAGGAAGCCCGTAAGTTGGGAGCCGACAAGGTAGCCACCGGTCATTATGCCCGGATTGTGAAGCTCGAAAAACCGGAAGAACCGGTTTTTCGTCTCCTGGCCGGGATCGATAAAAACAAGGACCAGAGCTACTTTCTCTGCCTGCTCAGTCAGCAGCAGTTGAGCCGGTCACTCTTCCCTTTGGGAGAACTGACCAAGCCCCAGGTCCGTGATATCGCAAGAAAAGAGGGTCTGGTAAATGCCGACCGTAAGGATTCTCAAGGCATCTGTTTTGTCGGAAAAGTTGACTTGCCAATCTTTCTAAAACAAAAACTGGCGACCAAACCGGGATCTATCATTGAGATCCCGAAAAAGTTTTTCCTCACACCGGCAGGTGACCGGATCGAAGACCTGGCGAAGCCCGTTGAATTGGTGCCGGACATGGGCCTCGAGGTGGGAAAACACCAGGGCGCCCACTTTTACACAATCGGACAGCGAAAGGGCTTGCAGGTCGGAGGGAAAAAGGAACCCCTATTCATCCTGGGAACCGATATCCTCAATAACATCATTTATGTGGGGCAGGGGCAGGATCACCCCTTGCTCTACAGGCGGGCGCTTCTTGTCAATTATCCGGATATCCACTGGATCCGGCCCGATCGAGCCATGCAAACCGGTGAATCGCGTCGCTGCCTGGTACGGATCCGTTACCGGCAGGAGCTGCAACCGGCAGAGATTCTGCTGCGGGCGGAAGGTATTTATGTTAAATTTGACAAGCCCCAGCGGGCCATTGTTCCCGGCCAGTTTGCCGTCTGGCACGAAGGGGAGGAACTGATCGGCAGCGGTGTGATTAGTTGACTTTATGCTCGAACCCGTATTATATATCGGAATCGCACAATCCTTTTTCGGCGGGCTGGTCATAGCGACCCGAAAACCTCAATCCCTGGCCGACCGCTTCATGGCGGCATGGCTGTTTATCATCGGCATTGAAATGATGCTGGCCCTCGCTAAACTGAAATGGCTTGATTATCTGCCTTATGAGATACCATTCCTGGTGGTGCCTTTCCTGTACGGGCCCCTGGTCTACCTGTACGTCAGAACGCTGATCCATGAAAATCCGAAATGGAAATGGTCTGACCTTCTGCATTTCCTGCCTTTCATGCTTTTTCTCGGATTGTCCTTCCTGTTCAAAACCCGTCCCGATGAATCGGGTTCTCTTCCTGCATGGGCCCACACCACCCGACTGGCATCCATTATTTATGAGATCCTGATCTATGGATCCTTCACCATCTACAGCATCCTGTCCTTCATCCTGTTAACCCGCCACAGGAAAGCCATCCAGGAAGAGTTCTCCTACACATCCGGAAAAATCACCCTGACCTGGCTCCTGTTCATGTCCATTACCGTTTATGTTTCCTACACCCTTACTTTTCTTTCTGCCGGTATCCAGATGTTCGTCATTCATTTACCGTTTGATCCGAAGATTTTCTCTTTTTCGGGATTAACGCTCGTCTCTTTTGCCTTCAGCTTCTATGGCAACCGTCAGGCCAGTATCTATTCCACTAAAAACCTGCATCCGGAGACAAGGGAAACGACAGCTATCAAATATGCCAAATCCGGCTTGAGCCTTGAAGATCTAAAGAAATATGCCGCCGATATCGATAAACTCATGGAAAGCAGGAAGCTTTACCTGAATCCGGAGCTTTCCCTGGCTGAAGTTTCTGAAGCCCTGGGAATAGCCCGCCATCACCTCACCCAGGCGCTGAACACGGTAACCGGCAAGAACTTTTATACCTTTATCAACGAGCTCCGCGTCAAACGGTTTATGGAGGCTGTTGTTGACCCGAAAAACAAGGATTACACCTTCCTGGCCATCGCTTACGATTGCGGATTCAATTCCAAGTCAACCTTTAACTCCGTCTTCAAAAGGATAACCGGATTTACTCCTTCCGAATATCTCAAGACGGTCGGGCGAACCGAATAATCCTTTCCTCGCCGGTTTTCCTTCCGATCCATAAGTATCTGTCAACCTGAATTCCAAGGGTACAACCCACTTAACCCGGACGTCCTGATTCTGTTGGCCGCAGCATTAAGGCGATTGCCATACAGACCCGAAATACCTTTGGGCAAAAATCGGGTTATGAAAAAATACCTGTTGCTAGTAATCGCCGGGATAGCCAGTTTCCCGTTGCTCCATTCGCAAAGCTTGTTTGAATCGAGTCTTGGAAACCAGGGTGATCCAGCCAACAGCAGGCTGGTCCTGTCTGGATTTACCCGTGGCGCAGGCTTTGTAGGACTGATCAAGGATCAGGATCCTCTCCTGAGAAGTGCTTATGGTGAAACCGCCCTGCAAATAAAGGCCCGGGGGGGAACCTGGGGACAGGCTTATACGGACATCCGGTTTAGAGCCGGGTCGGAGTTCGGTTCGGGAATCGAAGGCATGGAGGTTAGGGAAGCTTATGCTGATCTTTACGCTGGCAAAGTCCAGATCCGTGCGGGCAAGCAGATCTCGTCCTGGGGACGGGCCGACGGGATCAATCCTACAGATAACCTGACACCTAAGAACTACTTCACCCGGTCATCCGACCCGGATGATATGCGGTTGGGGAATTACATCCTCCGCGGGCAACTCAGGCCCTGGAATTTTCTGAAAATCGAGGTTGATATAGTACCCTGGTATGTTCCTTCCCGATATCGTTTTGACCTCATTGACCTTCCATCCTTTGTTAGTATCAGTGATGTAAGCCATCCCGGTTTCGTCTGGGATAAAACGACGGCAGCGGCCAAGCTTGACCTGGTCTTACCTGCGGTTGAAGGCTCTGTGTCCTGGTTCTCGGGGTACGATGCGCTTCCCGTGCTGAGACCCGGAGCTCTCCCGGCTCCTCCTTTTAATGATTTTAACCTGCAGCTTCTTCAGGTGCCCTTCAGGCAGCAGACAGTAGGAGCCGATTTTGCGACCATTATATTGAAGACGGGTATCCGGGGAGAAATTGCCTGGAAGAAACCCGGAATTACGGATACTGAGGATCCGCTGCTCCCGGAAGCAGAGTTTCAATGGGTTGTCAGTTTGGACAGGGAATTCGGGCCGGTCAGGCTGATCCTGGGATACAATGGCAAATACATACCGGATTTTACCCCGGCCGACCCTCCCCAGGAGTTCGATCCGGCCATGCTGACCAATCCGGCCGTATGGCCCTTGCTGGATGGCCTGCTGACCTCATCAATCGGCTATTACAACCGCATCCTGTTTGACCAGACTGATCAATGGAGCCATGCCTTATTGGTACGCCCTTCTATTGAACTTTTTCATGAAACGCTCGGGATCGAGGTTAACAGCCTGATCAATTTCACGACAGAAGAATACATGGTTTATCCAAAAATCTCCTGGCATTTATCTGACGGAGTGCTCGCAGTGCTTGGCTACCAATTCTATGACGGACCCGATAATACCCGTTTCTCCTGGATTAAAAATGCCTTAAACGGCCCCTTTTTCGAACTAAGAATCACTTATTAACTATGAGAATAACAGGCCTGATATTATTTTGTGCCATTAGCCTGTCTTTCAACCAGGAACAAGCCATCCTTGAAGTCGAGATCTCGCAGGTCCGGAACAGCCATGGAGTCATCCTCCTCTCGGTTTATTCAGGATCCGAAGAATATCCCTACAAGCCTTTCAGGACCATCGTGGTCAATAAGGATTCCCTGCACGCCGGGAAACTCCGCACAACGGTCACCGGGCTGATACCGGGCACCTATGCCATGGGGCTGCTCGACGACGAAAACCAGTCAGGAGGCATGGAATACAACCTGTTAGGTGTCCCGCTGGAAGGTTTTGGTTTTGCCAACAACGCAAAGGCCCTGTTTTCAAGGCCTGATTACGGCCGGTGCCTGTTCACCGTCAGGCCGGGTATGAACCGGCTGCAGATTACCGTACGATACAAACGTTAAGCATGTCTGAATTCATTTATCGTTTTCGCTGGCCGATCATCATAGTTTCCTGGCTGATAGCCATTGGTTTCGCCATCTTGATCCCGTCAATCGAGATTGATGCAGAAGTGGAAGCCCTGGTTCCACACAATATGGAATCCAAGCTGAACACTGATAAGATTGAGGATACTTTCGGCGGAACGGACATGGTAATGATCCTCATCCAGAGTGACGACGTCCTGAAGGAAACTACGCTATACCGCCTTCAAAAAATCGAATCCGGGTTTTCCCGGCTTCCCCAGGTCGAGCGGGTGCTGTCGCTGTTCACCATGAAAGACATCAGGGGAACTGATGGAGCCATGCTGGTTGATCCGGCCCTTCCATTCATTCCGGTGACACAAGAGGAGCGGGATTCAGTCAGGACGATGCTTAGTAATAATGATATGGTAATGCATGTGGTGGTCTCGGATGACTTTAGCCTGGCCGCCCTGATCGGAATCATACAGAAAGAGACCGACGATAGGGTGTTGATTGACTCTGTCAACCAGATCCTGGCGCGGAATCCGGGACCGGAGGAGATCATACTGGGTGGCTTTCCCATTGTCGGACAAAGCATTACAAGCAACATACTGAAGGATGTCAAACTTCTCCTTCCCCTTTCCATTCTCTTTATTCTCATCATTCTCGGCCTGTCGTTTCGCGACCTCAAGGGTGTTCTGTTACCCTTATCGGTCGTGCTGATGTCCATACTTGTATCGCTGGGATTGATTCCGCTGTTCGGATGGAAATTCGCCCTGGTGTCGGTCCTTCTTCCCGTGATGATGGTAGCTATCGGCAATAATTACGGAATATACCTGGTCAACCGGTACCATGAAATTCTCAAACGTGGCCCGGCTGTTGACAAGAGGTCCCTTCTGAAAGAGTTATCCGCTGCCCTGACCAAGCCTATCTTGTTATGCGCCCTGACTACAATAGCCGGGGTCCTGGCCTTGCTGACCCATATCATAGTTCCGGCCAGGCAGGTCGGGATTCTCGCTTCAATCGGGATTGGCTGGGCCCTGATACTCAGCTTGTTCTACATACCGGCATTCCTGGCTGTTCTTCCAAAATCCAAGATCCGGACCAAGGGCAACAGACCTCATATTACTCCTTTCGAGCATTTTCTTTTCAGAACTGGTTTCCTGGTGACCCGCAAGCCCAAAGCCATCCTGATGATCGCCGGTTTATTGACTGCAATAATTGGGATCGGCATGATCCGTCTGACGGTCGAAGGCAACACCATCAAGTTCTTCGACAAGAAGGACCCGGTAAGGATTACCTCCAGCCTGATCGACCGGAATTTCGGAGGATCTCAAACACTTTCCATTCAATTCCAGGGAGATATCAAGGATCCTGATCTTCTCAAGCGGATGGACCAATATGAAAATATCCTCAAAAACCAAAAAGGTGTTGGGCAGGTTATGTCTCTTGCATCGGTCATGCGCCTGATGAGCAAAACCCTGCTGGATCCATCCGATCCCGGTTACAATAACATACCCGATACCCGGGAAGGGGTGGCTCAGTACCTCGAACTCTACAGCATGAGCGGGGATCCGGAAGACTTTGAGCAACTGATCGATTTCAATTATGAGAATGCCCAGCTGCTGATCCGGATAGATGAAGCCTCGAGCAAGACGATTCTCGGACTGGTCCGGCAGATCAGGGAGCTTACCCGGGAAGATCCAATGGTTGCCTGTATCGGCGGAATAGGGCTGATCTCGGCGGAGATGACCGACAGCCTGGTCACAGGGCAGTGGCGGTCAACCTTTTTTGCCATTGTTGTCGTCTGCCTCCTGGTCATGTGGATTTTCAATACCGTAAAAGCCGGCCTCCTGGTGCTGTTCCCATTGGGTACGGCCTGCATTGTGCTTTTTGGCATCATGGGCTGGCTGGGCATTCCCTTTGATCCCGCAACCACGCTCATTACGTCAGTCATGATTGGATGCGGAGTGGATTATACCGTGCAGTACCTCTGGAGGCAAAGGAGCGAAATGGATTCGGGATTATCGCGGCCTCGGGCCATAATTAAAACCTTGTACACAACCGGCCAGGCCATATCCTTCAATGCCATTGCGGTTATGGTAGGATTTACGCCGCTGTTGTTCAGTGCTTTCCGCCCGATCCGTTTTTTTGGCATGATGATGGTCGTTTCCATTTTTATCTGCCTTGTGGGGGCTTTGGTCATTGTCCCGGCAATCAACCTGGTTTGGAAGCCGAGGTTTATGGAGAAGAGAGTGATTCGTGACTCGTGATTCGTGACTGGTGATTGGTGATTGATAGTTAGTAATTGACTGATGACAGATAAATAAATAAACAGATATGAAAATGATGAAGGTTTTTTTGCTGTTGGGATTATGTTGTTCATTGGCTGCATTCGGGGACAATGATCCGAAAGAAATTCTCAGGAAATCCCGGGAACAGGCAAAGGTTGCCGGTCTTGAAACGAAAACAACCCTGGAGATTCATGATGGCAAGGGCAGCACCCGGATCAGGGAAACCACAATGGCCATGAGGATATTCCCCGATGGCACGGAAAAGCGGGTCATCATATTCCTCTCCCCGGCTGATGTAAAGGGAACCGGCATGCTGATAGTTGACAACGACAAGAAAGAGGATGACATGTGGATCTATATGCCTGCCCTCAGGAAATCGAGAAAAATAGTGGCATCCGAAAAAAGCAAGAGCTTCATGGGATCGGAGTTCTCCAATTCCGATCTGTCGATTGGCAACCTCGATGAATTTACCTATCAACTCGAGGGTAGTGATAAGGTCGGGGATGAGAATTGCTGGAAAATCCAGGTTATGCCTGCCACTCCGTCCATTGCCGCCGATTACGGCGTTGCTTACAAGATCATGTGGATCAGCCAGAAGGATTATATGCCAAGGAAAACCCAGTTCTTCGGCCCTGACGGATCGGTTGCCAAGGAATTGACCTTCTCGGGAATCAAACTGCTGGATCCCAAGGCCAATAAGTACTACATCACGCACATGGAAATGAAAAACCTGAAGAATAACCGTTTCAGCGTGATGAACATGGACCAGGTGAGCGTCAATCCACAGGTCAAGGAAGAGTATTTCACGCTTGCGTTTCTTGAAAAACAATGACTATGCTGGAATCAAGCGAATTATCGCCCCGTTTGCGGATCCTGGTCACCGGAGGCTCAGGATCGGTCGGAAGCGAGGTCCTCAAGGAATTACATCAGAACAAAACCTGGTACGATGTCAAAGTGCTCGACCGCAATACTCCGGCTGTATTAAGAAAGCTTAAGCCTTTCCGTCATGATTTTCGCCTGCTCCTGGGTGATCTGGCCGATCCGGCCATGGCTGAACAGGCTGCTGAAAGAGTGGATTTCGTGATCCACCTGGCTGCCGTAATCCCTCCTTTGGCTGACAGGAATCCTGGCCTGGCTGAAAGAGTTAATGTCGAAGGCACACGAAACCTGGTCCGGGCACTCGAAAAGAAATCACCGATGGCTTTTTTCCTCTATACCTCGTCGGTGTCAATTTATGGCGACCGTGTGAAAGATCCGTGGATATCCCTGAATGATCCCTTAGTGCCAAGCGAAGGTGATTATTACGCCAAAACCAAGATCATGGCCGAAAACCTGGTGACTTCATCCCGCCTGAAGTGGTCGATATTCAGGCTCACGGCGATCATGGGGGTGCAAACAAGGATGGATCCGTTGTTTTTCCATATGCCATTGGATACAAGCCTTGAAATTGCCACTGCCCGTGATACCGGTTTTGCTTTAACCGAAGCCTTATACCATCAGGATGAAATACGGGGCCGTATTTTCAACTTGTCGGGTGGGCCCGGATGCCGGACCACCTACCGGGAATTTCTTGACCGTGTTTTTATCATCAAGGGGCTCAAGGGATTGGATATACCTGAGCGGGCATTTGCCGAAAGAAATTTCCATTGCGGATTTTTTTCCGATTCGGAAGTTCTCAACTCCATCCTGCATTTCCAGCGTGACAACCTTGAGAGTTTCTATGACCTGCTGGAAAAAAAGGAGGAGGGACCCGTCAGAAAGGTGATCACTTTTTTCGGTCCGCTGATCAAACGCTACCTGGCCGGCAGATCGGAACCGCTGAAAGCCCTGCGCACCAAACACAAGGCACAGATACATCGTTTTTATTATTCACAAGTCCCCCGCTGATCTGTCAATCCGGTGGATTGGAGATGACATATTATTGCCTGTAATGATAACGAATTTTTGATTAACTTTAGGGAAGTATTTAAGGCCGGTCAATGTCCACATGCCGGTTGGCAAAGCTGCCGGCAAAATGATTGAAAGACCTGATTATTAATGAAGCCGATGAAAACACAGCGTCACCTCCGCCGCCGGAACCTGTTCCGGGCTATCTTTGGGCTGTTCAGCTTATCGGGGATCATGTTCGCATTCCAGGCCTGCTATGGAACTCCGCAGGATTTCGGACTTGATGTACATGTGAGCGGCAAGGTCATTTCAGGAGCAACCCTGGAAGGCATTCCATCCATCCACGTCAGCCAGGTAGAAAACGGCAATTACGTTACAACCGGGCCGGACGGGACATTCAGCTTCTACGCCGAAAGGCTGCCCGCTTATAATTTCATCTTTGCCGACAGGGACGGAGACCTGAATGGGCGTTTTCAGGATAAGGATACCCTGGTCACCCTCCCGGAGACCGCCGATGCTATCGACCTGCTGATCCAGTTAAACTGATTCCGGTTGGCTTCGGGATTGACGATTAAGCAGCGTTTCCTTCTGGAAACCTTCCGCAGTTTCCGGAAGAATGAACTCCATCTGCATCCTTTGCGTTACTTGTTTTGGGAATGCACACTCCGCTGCAATCTCAATTGCCTCCATTGTGGTTCTGATTGCCTGACCAATGCATCGGTCCCGGATATGCCAGCCGAGGATTTTCTCCGGGTGACCGAAGAGATCGCTAAAGTCCAGAATGCGGGGGATATTACGGTTGTACTTACGGGGGGTGAGCCTCTCCTCAGGCAAGATCTGGCCAGGATCGGGCTTATGTTGCGGCAGCAGGGTTTTCGCTGGGGCATGGTAAGCAACGGCTATAACCTGACTGCCAGCCGTCTGAATGAACTCCTGAATGCAGGCCTGGGAGCAGTGACTGTCAGCCTGGATGGGTTGGCCGAGGACCATGATTGGCTTCGTCAGAAACCCGGCAGCCACAGGCGCGCCCTGGAATCGATCCGGTTGATCGCCGGCCAGTCGCGCCTGAACTCCGACGTCGTCACTTGTGTCAATAAAAGGAATATCATGTCCCTTCCCGATGTCCGGAACCAGCTGGCCGGAACGGGACTGAAAAACTGGAGGCTTTTTACCATCAGCCCCATCGGACGGGCCGCCCGGGAACCCGATCTGCAATTGGATGACAAACAATTCAGGTACCTGATGGACTTTATTGTTACGAGCCGAAAGCGGAAGGATTCACCTCAGGCCTCGTTCAGCTGCGAATCCTATATCGGTTCTTATGAAGGGGTAGCCCGTGACGGTTTTTTCTTCTGCCGTGCCGGGATCCATATCGGATCCATCCTGGCTGACGGTTCAATTTCCGCCTGTCCGAACATTGACAGGGCACTCGTCCAGGGTAATATCTACCGTGACGATTTTAACAATGTCTGGGAAAACCGGTTCAAACCGTTCCGCGAACGGTCTTGGAACCGGGTCGATCAATGCTCCGCCTGCAAGCATTACCGGTATTGTGAAGGCGGTGGGATGCATGAGTGGGATTACGAGGCAAGGAAACTGAGAAGATGCAATTACGGGAAGATCGTGACTCGTGACTCGTGAATCGTGACTCGTGAATCGTGATTCGTGACTCGTGATTCGTGACTGGTGGTTGGTATCCTTTTTATTTAAGTTCGAGAACAACAACTGATTTCGAAGGAAGGTTCACCTCCAGGGTTGACGCACCTGTAACCTTGTAACCTGTAAATCCGGCTGTTTTAACCTCATCAGGCTTCTCAAATGAGTTGAAGGAATTGTATTCCCGGGCAGTAAGGACGGAAGCCGAAGTCACTTTTTCGAAAATCTGGCCTATCAGTTCAACTTTCAGGGAAATATCCTTATCAGGGTTAAGATTGGCCACGGTGATATGGATGAACCCGTTCTTATCCAGCGATACCGAAGTGCTGAGGGCTGGAATCTTTTTCCCGTCCATCGCATAATCCTCGCAGATCAGGTGGCTGCGCAGCAGCTTTGCATCCTGATGCACCTTGTACATCCTGAATACATGATAGGTTGGCGTCAGCACCATCTTGTCGCCCCGGGTCAGGATAACTGCCTGTAAAACGTTGATCGTTTGGGCAATGTTTGCCATCTGTACACGATCGGCGTGGTTATTGAAAACATTGAGGGTCAGGGCGGCGATCAGTGCATCCCGCATGGAATTCTGCTGAAACAGGAACCCCGGTTCGGTTCCCGGTTCCACATCGGTCCAGATTCCCCATTCGTCCACCATCAGCCCAACCCTTTTCTGGGGATCGTAAGTGTCCATTATCCGGCTGTGTTTCTCAACCAGCTCATTGATTTTCAGAGCTTTTTCCAATCCGGAAAAATAGTATTGCTTTTCAAAACCGGTTGCGGCCGTCTTGTTGCTCCAGCCTGGCCCGGCGATCGTGTAATAGTGCAACGACAAGCCGCTCATGTCTCCGGGGCGATCCTTCATGATCACTTCAGTCCAATGATAATCGCCTCCGTTTGCCCCGCAGCCAATCTGGTGAAGTTTCCATTGGCCATAAATGCCGGCCATTTCAGAATAATTCCGGAGGAGATTGAGGTAATACTCCGGGTTCATGTTGCCACCGCAACCCCAGCTTTCATTCCCTACCCCGAGGTACTTGACATTCCAGGGTTTTTCCCGGCCATTCTGGCGCCGCAGGTTGGCCATCGGAACATCTTTATCGGAATTCATGTACTCGATCCAATCGGTCATTTCCACCACCGATCCGCTCCCGACATTTGCCGATATGTAAGGTTCGCAACCCAGCATTTCGCACAAGTTCAGGAATTCATGGGTTCCGAAGGAATTATCTTCCACCACCCCGCCCCAATGATAATTCATCATTTTAACCCGATTCTCCTTCGGGCCGATGCCGTCCTTCCAATGGTAGGTATCGGCAAAACAGCCTCCCGGCCAACGGAGGACCGGGATCTGCATCTCCTTCAGGGCATCAACGATATCCTTGCGGTAGCCATTGATATTGGGAATCCCGGATTCAGGTCCGACCCAGATTCCATCGTAAATGCACCGTCCCAGGTGCTCGGCAAAATGACCGTATATATTCTTGTTTATGGTCACTTCCTGATGAGTTGCATCAATGACCAGCCTGTTGGATTCCTGGGCAGTGGCTATACCGGCCAGGCTGAGCCCCAGGATAAGCGGCAAATACCTTTTCATGTTTCTTGGATTAAGTGCGTTATCGCAGTTAATCAAAATTATCAAAATAACCCGAATATCAAATTCAGGGACTCCACAGGTGGCAGCTGGCAAGATTTACGATCAAAACCTGCAAAGGGTGAAATATTCCCTATTTTTGAACTAACTAAATCGATATTATGAAAGCCAAGTATTTACCGGTTTTACTGATTGCGGGAATTCTGATTTCCTGCACTTCAAAAAAGCAGGTTGACTACCTGAATGAAACATCCGCCCAGAAGGATCAACGGATGGCCTGGTGGCGTGAAGCCCGTTTCGGACTGTTCATACACTGGGGGCTTTACGCAGTGCCGGCCGGCGAATGGAATGGTGTCACAAGCTATGGAGAATGGATCCGGGAATCAGCTCAGATTCCCCTGGAAGAATACGGCAAATTCGTCGGACAGTTCAACCCGGTGAAGTTCGATCCGGATGAGTGGGTCAGAATGGCCAAGGAGGCGGGAATGAAATACATTGTCATTACCTCCAAACACCATGATGGTTTTGGCTTGTTCAACTCACGCCAGACGGATTTTGACGTGGCTTCCACCCCCTTCAGACGGGACATTTTAAAAGAGCTGAGCAACTCCTGTAAAAAAGAGGGCATCAGACTCTGCTTCTACCATTCCATCATGGACTGGCACCACCCCGATTACCTGCCACGCAGAAGCTGGGAAACCGACAGAAGTACAGAAGGGGCCGATTACGACCGGTACGTTGTATATATGAAGAAACAGCTCAAGGAATTGCTTACTCATTATGGTAAACTGGGAATACTCTGGTTTGACGGTGAATGGGAGAGTACCTGGTCGGAAGAGCGGGGCAAGGATCTGTATCAATATGTAAGGAACCTTCAACCGGATATCATTATCAACAACCGCGTCACTTCAGGCCGTTCGGGCATGGCCGGCCTGACAGACGATGGGGCTTTCGGGGGCGATTACGGTACCCCTGAGCAGGAAATCCCCCCAACCGGTCTGCCGGGCGTGGACTGGGAATCCTGCATGACCATGAATGACCACTGGGGATACTGCAGGGCGGATAAAAACTTTAAATCGACGAAAGATCTCATTCAGATGCTGACCGACATTGCTTCAAAAGGCGGCAACTATCTCCTGAATGTAGGACCAACCGCGGAAGGTGTCTTCCCCCAGGAGAGCATCGACCGGCTGAAGGAAATCGGGGCCTGGATGAAGACGAACACGGAATCTATTCACGGAACTCAGGCCAGTCCCTTCAAGAGCCTTTCTTGGGGCCGGTGCACACAAAAACCCATGACGGAAAGCACGCGCCTCTACCTCCATGTTTTCGACTGGCCTGCCGATCAAAGACTGGTAGTACCCGGGCTCGGCAGCAAGGTAATCCGGGCATTCCTTTTGGCTGATGCCCAGCAAGAAGAACTGAATGTCATTCATGAAAGGGCCGATTTAATCATTGAGGTTCCATCCAAGGCACCGGATCGGGTCAATTCCGTAGTTGTCCTTGATATTGAGGGTCGGCCAATCGTTTTTGACGCACCTGTCATCTCGGCACCAGCCGATATTTTTATCAGCCAGGCCGAAATAAGCCTGGACAAAAATGAAAATCTTTCAGATCTGTATTACACCACCGACGGAACCGTGCCAACCCCCTCCTCGATCCAGTATACCGGACCGGTGACCCTGTCGGAAACCACAACCGTCACCGCCGCGTGCTTCAGGGATGGCAGCATCGTTTCAGGCACTGCTGTCAGGACGTTCACCAAAGTGGTTCCTCTCATCGGCCGTTCCGTACCGCAAGTCAAGCCCGGCTTGCTGTTCAACCGGTACCAGGGCGATTGGAGCCAAGTTCCGGATTTCAATGGACTTACTCCAAACCTGACAGGCGTTGCCACTGATTTCAGCCTGGCAACACGACCGTCGGATGAAAAATTCGCCCTTGACTATCAGGGTTTCCTGAATATATCGGCTGACGCGGTTTACACCTTTTCTCTGACTTCCGATGACGGGAGCCTACTGTTTATTGGTGAGAACCTGACAATCAACCACGATGGACCTCACGGTGCAACCAGCAAGGAAGCCACCCTGGCATTAGGAAAAGGATTGCACTCCATCCGGATATCTTTCTTCGAAAACTCGGGCGGTAATACGCTGAAATTAATGTGGAAAACCGGAAATCAACCCTTCACGCCTATCCCCGCAGAAGCGTTTTTCTACTATAAGTAACAATCACGAGTCACGATTCACGAGTCACGATTCACTACTCCAACTCCTTGAACAGCTGTGCCGTCTTTCTCTTGTAAATCCCGATGCCTGCGAGTGCGGTACCCAGTACGGTAGCAAAAAGTCCGGGTATGAACCCAACATAGAACGCCGCCGGAGTCACATGGGCCCTGAAAACGGCAGGGAGCATCATCGAAGCATTTTGCATGAACTTCGATATGTCCAATCCTTTATTCTGAAGCGTAAAGGAAAGCGCCAGGCCGACAGCAGTGCCTATGACCGATCCGGCAATGCCAATGAGGATTGACTCCGATAAAAGAGAACGGTACACGTGTCCCTTTGATTCGCCCATCGCCAGGCGCACCCCCACCTCGCCATATCTCCTCAACCCACCCAGCAAGCCCGCATTCCATAGTACCAGTGACATGGCCAGGATAAAAACGAAAATGACAATTCCTGATACAAACCCCATGTAATCCACCCAGGAACTCAGGCCATTTTGGTTCCTAAGGCTGATCATCACCGGAACCATTGGATCTGTCCCGTGGGCCGCCTGCATATACCGGCTGACCATCTGGGAGGCTTTCTCATCATCGTAAAAACCGGTTTTGAAATAGCCCAGGACCTCGCCCGTGCAGTTTTCCATACCGAGGGCTTGCCTGATGTCTCCTATATCCGCCACGATGGCCCCCTTGTCAATCACCGAGGTACCGAACCTGACCGTACCCACCACCCTGAAATCGTACAGCGCCAGGGCACCTGCCATGGTGGAACCGGCCAGGTCGATCCGGTCTCCCGGACCTGCACCGAGCTTCCTGGCAAACTGTTCACTCAAAAGCACTTCCCCAGGTTCCTTCGGAAGGCTGCCCCTGACAATTGAACCGGGTATATTCATGCGCTGGGCTTCCCGGGAATTTGGAGACAGAAAATCAATTCCCCATCCGACAGCCGGTCCCATTGTGTATTTCGTACCAACAGGTTTAGCCGAACCTATCATTCCGCCAAAGCGAATCCGTGAAATCCATTCCATCTCCGGAAATTGCCCAGAAAGATCCCTGATCAGGCGGTCCGAACCGGTCAGGGCCAGGTCATTCGGCATTTGATCCATTCTCTCTGAGTAAGCTTTGGTGACCACCTTCACGTGACCGGTCACGAATCTTGCATTGAAATCCACCATGTCTCCCAAAATTCCGGTGATCCAGCAATGCAGAAAAACAGTCAGGAAAACCCCGATCACAACAACCAGCACGGGAAGCAGGCTTCGCTGACGATCGCGAATCAGCCCTCTTAATATAAAGTGTATCATTGTATCTTTCCTTTTATGGCTTCAGTCGGATTCATCCTGGCAATCTTCCGGGATGGTATGAAACTCACTACCGTAGACGTGATCAGGACAATGATTACCGTCAGCAATACAAGGCCCGCACCATAAACCGGGAATATCTTATCCGATATGGCCAGTCCCATGGTATCGGTCCCTTGTGGCATCGGGATCCCGACCTTGGCCCCGAACATCAGCAAAGGAATTCCATAGACGGCGGCCAGCAAGGCAGCCAGGACGGCGTGCATGGCCCCTTCCACAGTGAACAGACCGACAACCTGCCAGCGGGTCATCCCCAGGGCGATCTGGGTGCCTATCTCCTTCTGGCGCCTGAAGATCGACAGAACCTGGGTATCGAATATAGCCAGCATGGCCAGCAGGAGCAGAACGACATACATCACCGAGGTTCCGACTGATTTTGTCTTTATGACCTGATCAATATCCGCCAGGAGAAATTTTTTATCCTTATAAACCCATTCCCCACCAGTCAAGTCAGGTAATTCCTCCTGGCCGCTGACGAGCAGGGTAGCTTCTCCCGGTACCTTCATCATGGACTGCAGCCGGTCCAGCGGTATCCAAACCTGGCCGGCATCCACCGTAGGCACATTGCAGGAAAAGATTTTCATGATCCTGAGTTCCGCCGCCAGGTCCGCTCCTTCAGAATCACGCCAGCGAATAGTGATCAGGTCACCTGCCTGAACCTTGTTGGTTTCAGCCATTCTTTTACCGATGATCGCGGGGATTTCTTCCGAAAGTCCGGCCAGGGCAGAGGTTGGCAGCTCAAGAACCTGCTGTTCAGTTCCGATTCCCTTCAAAAGAATACTCTGGATCCTTCCTTCCGGGTAAAAGGTTGCCAGGGTTACCAGAACAGGAGATAATTTTCCCTCCCTGACCAGGGAAGACAGTTCCTGCGGTACCGGACTGTAACTTTCCTGTAACCGGATAGGATCAAAAGGATCGTAATTCTTCTGCCATAACTGTCCCTGGCCGGTTTCCCAACTGATCATGTCGGTTTTTGCCTGCTGGTTCCATCCGTCAAGCAAACCATGCAGGAAAATAATCACGACATAGGATAAGGACAGCACTAAGATGTTCAGCCAGGTCCGCAGTCCGGCACCCATCAGGTTCCTAAGGGCGAGTTTAAATGTGATCATGATCCTGCCCTCCTAATTCAGTTGAACCTTCTCATCCGACGCAATCCTGCCGTCAACCAGCTTGATGATCCTTCCCAGGTAACCGATCACTTTCTCATCATGGGTTGCAAAAAGGAAAGTGGTACCCATTTCCCGGTTAATGGAAAGCATTGTTTTTAGTATATGGTGCGAATTCTCGGCATCGAGATTCGCTGTGGGTTCATCGGCCAGTATGATCTCGGGCTTCTTGACAATGGCTCTCGCTATTGCAACCCGCTGGCATTCGCCTCCTGAAAGCTGAGCCGGCTTGGATCGTGCCTTGTCGGTCAATCCCACCCACTCGAGAGCATCCACGACTGCTTTTTTTCTCTTTTCTGCTCCCATTTTCTGTATCAGAAGAGGAAATTCCACGTTCTCAAAGGCCGAGTAAACAGGTAACAGGTTGAATGTCTGGAAAATAAAACCGATTTCCTGACTTCGTAAGCGGGCTGCTTTCTTCTGTGACAAATGCCCTACTGACTGGTCCAATACAAGAACTTCCCCCTCAGTCGGCAGATCCAGTGTGCCGACCAGGTTCAGAAGAGTGGTCTTTCCCGAACCGCTGGGTCCAACAAGGCCTGAAAACTCACCGTGAGCGACTTGCATGTTGATTCCGTTCAAGGCGACAAATTCCCTGTTGCCCATTGGAAAGGATTTGACCAGATTCCTGATAGTGATGACCGATTGTGTTGATTCCATATCTTGATTTACTACTGACATTATTGCAAATGTTTGCCGGGTTGATTCGATCGGGGCATGATTCCGTTGTTCTCTCCGAAGATCGCAATCTGGCGGTTGCCCCGGCTGTCTGCCATACCCCTGTACATACCCGCAGAGTTGAAAACCAGGGCGATGTTTCCATCGTGGTCCAGAGCAATCACACCGCCTTCCCCGCCGGCAGGTTTCATCCGGTTCATAATCACCTCTTCGGCGGCCTGCTTGACGGTCATTCCCTGATATTCCATGAGGGCAGCGATCTCGCGCGCGACCGTGTAGCGGATAAAGAACTCACCGTGGCCGGTTCCTGAAACTGCGCATGACTTGTTGCTGGCATAGGTACCGGCCCCGATAACCGGGGTGTCTCCTATCCGGTTCCAGCGCTTGTTGGTCATACCCCCTGTTGAAGTACCTGCCGCGAGGTTCCCGAAATTATCCAGGGCTACGCAGCCCACAGTTCCATGGTTGTTTTGCTTTTCTCTTTCGATTGCTTTTTGAAGGTCGTTCCATCGCCTTTCGGTATAGAAATAGCTGCTGTCGACCATCTCCAGCCCCTGTTCCCGGGCAAATTCGGCAGCACCCTCCCCCGATAACATAACGTGCACCGAGTTCGTCATAATCCTTCTCGCCAGGCTGATCGGATTCTTCACGTTCCTGACCGCAGCAACGGCACCGGCCATGAGGTTCGACCCATCCATGATGGAAGCATCCAGCTCGTTGTAACCTTCATGCGTAAAAACGGCTCCCTTGCCGGCATTGAACAGCGGACAATCCTCCATGATCCGGATCACCTGTTCAACCGCATCCAGCGACGTACCGCCGGACTTGAGAATATTTTCACCTGTGGTCAGGGCGGAATCCAACATCAGCAAATACGATTTTTCCATCTCGTCCGAAAGGTTCTCTTTCAGAATAACCCCGGCCCCTCCATGAATGGCAATCGCATAATCAGGCTTATCTGTAACGCGCATCCCGCACCCCCAAACCATCACAACCATCACAACCACCACAACCACCACCCAATACTTTAACCACCCCTCACAACATCTTAACCATACCTCACTACTCCTTAACCACCCCTCACTATTCCTCAACCATTCCAACCTTGTCTTCATAATTCCATCGGTTTAATTAAATCTTTCAAAGGAGTACCCATTCTTTTCAGTCGTATTTTCCTCCACAGGTAAGCCAGAAATCCCGTGGCGATAAACAACAGGAAGAACAATAGCTTCAGTACATCTTTCAGATCATACAGAATGATAATCCCGAAAAAGAAGACCATCAACAATCCCACCACAACCGAGGCTTTAAGCCAGAATGAAGATATCTTAAAGGGTGAAGTCCTGAATTTCTCCGGATACTGTTTCGGGAACCGCCAGGCAGCGAGCAATATCGGGAGAAAAATAACCAGTCCGCCAAGGGAGGCATAAGACGCAAAGGTGTTGAGAGAGAATCCTGAAACGACTCCAAGGAAGGACAGTAAGTAAATCATCGTTAGCAATACCCAGGGAACCTGCTTTTTCGGGGTGAGTTTGCCAAGCCAGGCCGGAAGCATCTGGTCCTGGACAATCATCAAGAGAGAGCGGGTTCCGACGATCAGTAAGTCATTCAGCGTGGTCAGCAAAGCCAGGACTGCGCCTCCCAGAATAAAAAAGATATAGAGCCCTGAGGACAAAAACGTTTTTCCGGCCACCAGTAAGGGTTCCTGGGCTCCCTTCAGGGAATCTCCCGGGACACTGCCCACAGTGACATATGCCAGCCCGACATACAACACGGCAACCAGCGGGAAAGCGATATAAAAAGCCCTTGGAATGGTCTTGCCCGGATTCTTGATCTCAGATCCAATCTCAATAATCCCGTTACCGCCAAAATAGGTGAAAGTCAGGAGGGCAAAGCTGAGGATCAGATTGCCCGGCCCTTTCTCGAGCAAAGGCTGAAAACGAGCGACTTCAACCTTCCCCAATCCTCCGGCAACAAAAATGATCAACGCGCCGATCAGCACCAGTACCAATAAACCCTGAAACTGCGCTGCCATTTTAACCCCCAACAGGTTGATTACATAGAAGAAAGTCAGTATCCCCAAAGCAAGAAGGGCAATATCCATTCCTGGAACCAGGGACTCGATATAGCGCGCGCATCCGATCAGGTACAGAGGGATCTGCCCAAAGAAAGAAGCCAGGGCATAGACCCAGATACCGGTAAAAGCCAGTCCCGGAGATACCATCCGGCTGGCATACATATAATTAGCTCCGGATACCGGCACCGCCGAACCCAGCATGGCGAGGGGGATCATACTGATAAAGACCGGTATGACTGCAATGGCAAACGCCAGTGGCAAAGCTTGCCCGCAGTACTGGTAAACGATCCCAGGATAGACAAATATGCCTCCTCCGATCATGAACCCGATCACGATATAGGAAACCAAGCCCAGGCCTATCTTCTGCTTAAACTGAATGGCGCTCATTGGATAGTTTTAGGATGAAAAGATAAACATTTTTGGGACATCCGGGTTATAGGTTACAGGCATACGGAAATAGGGATGAACACTATAAGACTTAATTGCTTTCTTTTAGCAATACTTTCGTTTATGACTACTGATTTGATTGGGCAGTCGAGCCACAGGAATGAGCAAACGGCTATTTTCGCGGCGGGATGTTTCTGGGGTGTCCAGCACTATTTCAGCCTGGCCCCTGGTGTGATCAGCACGGAAGTCGGGTATACCGGTGGTACGAAAGCCAATCCGACCTACAAAGAGGTTTGCTCACACACTACAGGGCATGTAGAGGCTATTAAAGTTGTTTTCGATCCCGAAAAAACCAGTTACGAGAAACTGTCCAAACTCTTTTTTGAGATCCACGATCCCACGCAAATTAACGGTCAGGGTCCGGATATCGGACCGCAATACCTGAGTGTGGTATTTTATTCCGACAACCACCAGAAGGCCATAGCTGAAAAACTGATCGGGATTTTGCAGTCTAATGGATTGAAAGTGGCCACAAAAGTCCGCCCTGCAACATCCTTCTGGCCAGCGGAGGAGTACCATCAGGATTATTATGAAAAGACTGGCGGAACGCCGTATTGCCACGTGAGGACAAAGAGGAGCTGGTAATTATTGTACCTTTGGATTAGCTATTCATAACACTACATCCAATGATACGATTTACTCCGGCCTTACTGGCATTGCTGTTTCTTGTATCCTGCGCAACGGAACCAAAAGGGAATCCGGAAGGTCCTGATCGACGAGCTGGAGCTGGGGCTTTACTTTTTCGAGGTTTGTGACCAGAAAACAAAAACCCTGCTCTATTCACGGGGATTTGGCAGTGTGTTCGGAGAATGGCAATCCATCCCGGAAGCAGGTGAGCAATGGGGCACCACATGGCCGGCTTGGCCGATGAATACTATACTTCACCGGTATCGTATGAAGCAACTGCCGTTACAACAGAACCCTGGGAAAAGAACGTCACTGCCCTGCTTGACAACAAACTGAAATGGAAGGATCTGGTCGAACCGGGAACCCCGATCCCGACTCCCTGGAATAAAGAAGAGTTCGACCGGTTCGGTTATCAGATCCAGAAAGAACATGACAGCCTCCGCGCTGCCAAGGTACCGGAAGAGATCATAGAAGCCCTGTTCCAGCGACAGATGGACCGGGAGGATCAATATTTTGCCAAAGAAAAATACCGCACCCAGACCGGCGCTTTCGAAGGCGCCTCCTATATGGCTAAAGGCCTATACCGTTCGCAGGTTGATTGTATCATGTATACACGGCACCTTCGTTTCTGCAAAGTCTGCCAACGAACTTTGGAAGAGGTGATGGGGCAGTACACGCGGTAGGGGCATGCTTAACCGACCGCAACCGCTTGCTTGTGATGGTTTCCCTGTTGTTTCTTCCTCTCAGGCAGTGCGTTCGGCTTGATAAGCTGCCCGGCTGTCGCTTCGGAGATATCGAGGACCGGTATGCGTGAAATGGCGCTGAAGGTTTTTTTGCACAGTGGGCAGGCAGTGATCAGGACATCCGGATCCCCATGGGTCAGTTCCTCCACAGCCCCCCTGGCAACGGCACGACGGGTGGCCAGGTCAATCCCCGGACCCCCAAGGCTGCCACCACAGCATAATCCTTCGATATCAGGTGTCAGATCGGCTTTATAAAGGGCTTTGATGATCTCCCGGGGCTCTGATTCTATGCCCGATCCCCTTCCCAATTCACACGGACTGTGGTACACGGCGTTCTGTATGCTGCTTTCGACTTTGATCCTGTTCCATTCGAGAAGGTCACGGATATATTGTGAATGGTGCAGAACCCTAATTCCGGGAAGATTGTATTCCTCATTAAAGATCCGGTAGCAGATCGGGCACGAGGTCACTAGAAGATCGGCACCCGATTTGCTGAAATCATTTTCAAGTTTTCCCCTGATATTCCTGGCAGCATCAACCTGCCCCGCAAGTTTTAGAGGCCTGCCGCAGCAAGCCTGGCCGTCGGCATCGTAAAACTCCCATATAGCACCGGCCTGGTTGAAGATGGAGGACATGGAACGAATGATGCCCGGCGACAGGTGGGTCATACAGCCGGCAAAGTAGAGTATCCTCCTGGGATGCCCGTTCCGGCCGAGCTTGCCGGTGATCGTCGCCCGGCTTCCTATTCCGAGGTCGGGCCGGGTATTTTGTCTCATGGGCATCAGTTCCAGCCCGACCGGGCAGGCTGCTTCGCAGCGTCCGCAAATCAGGCATTCATATTGCAGGTCTGGCACCCTGTTCTTCCGAACCGACCTGACGAAATAACTGCTCTGAACCGGTCTGCCGGGTGCTGCTTCCGCCAACTGGCAGGCATTGATGCAAATCCCGCACGAGGAACAGGCCGTCAGGGAAAGGTCGGTGTAACCCGCCGATCCGGGCGACAGGCGGACCCCGTATTTCCTGAAAAATATCAGTACGGGCTCAGATGGGATGTGGGCATACCGGGTAAATGGAAGAAGAACAAAGAAGAACCCGAGCAGGAACGAATAGATCCACCAGGAAGGCAGGATAGAAGAAGAAGGGTCAAAGAACCGGGAAAAGAGATAGCCAAGGGAACCGGTCAGAAAAGAGCCGGTCCCGTTAGCACCGCAGGTCATGCTTTCGGCAACCAGGCGGGCCGGGAAAATCATCCAGAGGGCAGCCAGCGCCAGCCGGTCGGCCGGTTCATGACGCATCGTTCTTTTCATGCCCATGATCCTGGAGCGAAACCTCTTTAGGATTGCGAATCCGAGGCCACTCAAGACCAGCAGCAGAAACAGATCCATCCAGAAAGCGAAGCCCGGTTGGATCATGGCTTGCGGAAACGAAGGGCCGGGATCAAAAAAACGCCAGAACACGGAGACATAGATCGGTTTGAACAAATTCCCGCTATAATAGGTTGATTCAATATTGCCGATCAGGATCAGCATAAACCATCCGAATGCCAGGCTCATGTGCATGTATCCTAACCGACTGTTATTTCTAAATACCTTCCGGTGAAGAAGTGACTCGTTGACAGTTTCTACCAGTGCCTGCAGGGTTTTAAGGCTAAACAGGCCCGTGATCACCAGTTTCATGTCATCTCCGCGCAAAGAGATGAACCATCGGACGATCTTATAGACAAACCACAGGACTAAAAAAGAAAATCCAACGGTAAACGGCAGAACGAAAGGATCAAACAGCTTTTCCATATTCTCTCCGTTTTTTGATGATCTGGATAATCAAGTAGCGTGTTGATATGCCCCGGGGACAAACCAGGAAACACTTTCCACAGAGAAGACAGGTGTCTAAAGTTGTCAACTCTCCAAGAGTTGACAACTTTAAAAGCAGGCTCCTTAACCCCACACCTCCCGGACAGGTGGCCGAGCAGCTTCCGCAATTCAGGCATGCTTTCCATGACCGCACGTGAGCGGAAATTTCATCAGCCAGACGGGTATCGATCCGGTCCATGTCGATGTGACGACCCTGGTTAATCTCAAATCCGAATTTGCTTTTTACTGCATCCATCTTACCGGTCCCGTGTTAAATAATCATATGCCTGCAATGCCGCAGCACGGCCTGAAGCAACCGATTCAGGGATGTTCATCGGTCCGGTGCAGCATCCGGCGGCAAAAACGCCCGGCATTCCGCGAACCGCATTAGAGGTCAACGGATTTTCCGGCTTTATGAATTCTTGTTGCTTTTCAGCGTGATCAAGAGTGACCTCGGTGCAGGATGGTGTCATCCCGACCAACAAAACAAGCCAATCGACGGTCACTTTCAACGGCCTCGCCATGAGCGTATCTTCCGCCTTGACCCGGATCCTGAATTCCCGGTCCTCGGAGGCTTCTGACACTCGTCCGCGAATGAAGCGTATACCATGCTCCTCCTGGGCTTTGCGGTACAGTTCTTCGAAGCCCTGGCCGAATGCCCGCATGTCGATATAAAAATTATAAACCTTCGCGGCCGGAAACATTTCACTTACCTCAATAGCCTGCTTGATACCGGTGATACAACACAAACGGCTGCAATAGCTGATACCAACCTGTTCGTCCCGGGAACCCACGCAATGGACAAAACCGACAGTTGCCGGATCCTTTCCGAAACGACGCAAGGCATCCTTTCCCACCGGCAGCATCCTTTCCAGGTCTACCGACGTAATTACGTGCTTGTATATTCCGTACCCGAATTCCTCCTTGAGCCGGGCATCAAAGAAATCAAATCCGGTGGCCAGGATCACGGCATCGGCTTCACCGCAGGAACCGCTGCCATTCTTCAGGACAATGCCCCCCGGATGCCTTTCAATTTCAGAGATAGTCCTTCCCAAATATTTCGTTATTAATGATTTCCCGGATTTACTCTCCAGCTCGGGAAGCACCTCGGAGGCGCGTACCCGATCGGGAAACAATTGGTAATAATCGTGCAATTTTCCCCCGGTTAGGGGATCTTTCTCATACCAGTCAACTGCTATACCCAAGGAAGCCAATGATCCGGCAGCAGCCATCCCGGCGGGACCTGCACCAATCACTGCCACCCTTCTCACGTCAACTCTCCTTATGTCCGGTTGGTTGGTCATACGCACTGGAGATTCATGTTTGGTTTTCCGATCTGATTGCCGCTTTTATCGGCATATTTCATCCCGGGATCATAGGGAATGCCGATTTTGTCCAGGAGGGTCTCCACCGGAACCTGATGGGTTTGAAGCCCGATCTCCCATGGATCATAACCCAGGACAAGGCCGGCCAGTTCTTCGCTGCTCAGAACGGGAATCATTCTGCCGTTAGCTCCGTAGGACGACCCGTCCTCTTGTTCGATAGTATATTGCCAGCGGTCGAGAAACATATTGCAACCCGGACAGTTGGTAACGATCAGGTCTGGTTCATAAGGTTTCATGGATTCCAGCTTGATCCGGGAATGGGAAAGGGAGTATCCCCTGTTGGGCTGGACGATGTATTGCCGGAATCCGAAACCGCAGCAATGCCGGCGTTCAGGATAATCTATGATTTCCCCGCCCCATGATTTCACCATTCCCGACAATACCTGGGGAAACTCCGCCCCTCCAACGCCTCGTTCGGGAAATATCTTTCCATAATGGCAACCGATATGATCCACCACCCTGAGAGGCTCACCGGTTTCCGCATTGACCAGGCGGTACTTAGCCTGAGCGGCAATCTCATTACGGAATTTATAGAGAATGTCCGAAGAATGAACCATGTTTGCCGGCTCTGCAAAGATTCTGCCGGTGGCTGCCTTCAGATAGTCCGCGATCTTCGCTTTCAGATCCGGATCCTGTTTCCACAGGTCGATAATTTCCGAATAAAGCCCAAAGGAGGTGACACAGGAAATGATAATGTTCTTGTACCCTTTCTCCTTCATCAGGGCAAACTGACGGGCAATGACCGTCATGGTTGTTTCCAGCGGCACTATGCCGGAATAGTAACCTATGCCCGTGCAGGTGGTATGATCCGCATCCTCATAGATGGTCCTGCCTAACTTATTTCTCAGGATATCAATAAACAAACCTTCCGCCCCGGGAAAGAAATTCTGCCGGATGCAGCTCCTGACATAGAAGAAATCATCGTCCGCAATCTCTTTCTGATAATCTTTCCAGTACACTTTCATCTTGATATTTCAGGTCTCGAATCCTAAATCTTCAGTCGTACTTTCTGAATTTCCCGCTGACAAACTTGCCTGATTCCGACTCAATGGTTTGCCAGAGCTTCTTGCATCCGGTGACTTCAAAGATCCGGTCGAGCTCATCCATCGAGCGACTGCTCATTCTGCGCAACAACCCAGGCCCTTCGCGGTTATAGTTGGTGTTAAACCTTCCATACACCCTTTCCGCATTTTTATACATCCATTTCCAGACCGGTCCCTGTTCCGGATGCAGATCCGGGTCAATGCGCGTCGGATGGACGCAGTAGCCGGTCTCGAGAATATTATGACCGATTGACCGTTTGATCGCCAGCTGCTGCCGTCCAAGCGCCGACCGGACAAATAAACCGTTCATCTGGCTGACGGACCGGAGAATCTGAATGACAACACCCGGGATATTTCCGCGCGGGCAGCGGGGCTTGCAGCTCAGGCACTGGCCGCAGTACCAGATCACGTCGTCGGACAGGATTTCCTCGAGGGAATCTTCATCCGCTTCGATGACCAGGTTCATGATCACCCTGGGATCATAAGGGTAATAGCCTGCTGCCGGGCAAATGGCCGTGCATACGCCGCAATTGAGGCATGACTGGCATGCTTCCTTATACCTGGGATCAGATGCTATTTGCCGGCTTAAAGATTCCATCCGGGGTACTTTTATACAAAAATACCCTCATAATCAGTGATTTGATTAAATGGAAATACTCAATCCGCTGGTCAGAAATACGGTATTTCGATCGGGAAAAAAACGCACTTTGCGTACCGTATTAATACCGATGCTACAACTCTACCAATTTTTGTCTGATGGCATAAATGACCAGGCTGGCGGTGTTCCGGCATCCTGTTTTGCTCAGGATATTAGCCCTGTGCGAATCGACGGTTCTTTTGCTCAGGCAGAGTTCATCGGCAATTTCCTGCGTCGACAGGCCCTTGCAGATCTGAAGAATGATTTCTTTCTCCCTGTCTGAAAGAGGAGAATCAGGAGTCAATTCCTCTGGTGAATTCTTTAGGGAGTTGACCAGGTTCATCAGGAGTTCATGGGAAAAATAGTTCCCGCCTTCAACCACTGCCTCAAGGGCCATCCTGACCTCTGTTATATCTGAGTTTTTAAGCAGGAAACCCCTGACGCCGGCATCCACCATCTTGAAATAGTAATCCTGTTCACCGAACATGCTCAGGGTGATGATTTTCAGGTCCGGATATTTGGCCAGTGCTCTTTTAGCCGCCTCGATCCCGTCCATTTCCGGCATGGCGATGTCGAGCATAACCACATCCGGCGTGACACTGCCAAGTAAACCCAGGAATTCGTTTCCGGTCGAAGCTTCCCCAGCCACCTCAAAGCGGTCTAGTGTTTCGATCAGCATCCGGAGGCCCTTGCGAAAGAGTTTGTGGTCATCGACCAGCATTACTTTGTACTTCGTCATTTCTTTATCGCTTTAACCCGGATCATGACACGAATCCCGAATCCGGGTTTTGATTCAATCCTGATATCACCCTTCAGTGTGTTGATCCTTGAGCGGAGGTTTATCAGCCCCGATCCTTCCCTTTCATTCATCCTCATGAGCTTGTCGGCTTCGAACCCTATCCCGTTGTCCTGATATTCCAGGAACAATTCGCCATTCTCATGCTTGAGCACAAGATTGGACCTTGTAGCCTGTGAGTGCTGTATCGTATTGTGAATCAACTCACTGGAGACTCTATACAAAACAACTTCCACATTCTCGTCAAACCGCTCATTCTTGAGGTTGGTGGTGAAATCAATCCTGAGCTGGCGCACCTGGTTGATTTTGTTGACATAATTATTCAATGCTCTTACCAGACCGAAATTGGTCAGGACATGCGGGCTCAGGTGATCGGAAATATCTTTCAGGCTCCTGATCGCTTCATCCACCGTTTCACTCGCATTCCGGATGATCTCCCGGCTCCGGTTCTCCTGTTGAAGCTGCTCGAGAGTGGAGACTGACATCTTGATGGCGCTAAGCAGCGGTCCCAGTCCATCATGCAAATCCTTGGCGATACGGGCCCTCTCCCCTTCCTCGGTTTGTATGATGGCGGTCAGGAACCGCTTTTCGGTTTTTCTCCGTTCAGCCTCGACCTTTTTCATGTATTTGAAGATGGCCTGTAGCAGATAAACGCCAATGGCAAAAAAGAGGGAGGTAAAAACACCCATCCAGACGTACAATTCACGGAAATAATCGGGCTCGAAATTGCTGATGAACGGTAGGAATTCGATCAGGCGTAAAACCACCATCAGCAGCAGCCCCAGTGTGATCAGGATCCAGGAAACGGCATATTTGGTTACCCGGAAAAGTTTCAGGGCAATCACTGCGGCAATGAGCTGAAGCACGATGGACAGGGCCAGCAGGATTTTCAGCATGGCTGATCGGTTTTGAACAATCAAAGGTAGTTGAATTCACTATATTTACGGGCAGTAAGAGAAATTCCCAACCTGATGAGAAGCCTTTCCGTATTCTTGCAAGCCCTGTTTTTTCTGTCAATGCTGAGCTTTGTTGCCTGCGATAAGGAGAATCAGCCGCCGGTGGCACAATTCACCATCGAGCCGTCGACGGGGAACGAAGGGACGATTTTTATCATGGACGCAGCCGGTACTTATGATCCGGATGACAAGACAGAAGAACTAATGGTCATCTGGGACTGGGAAGGCGATGGGAATTTTGACACCCAATATGCCACCCGTAAGAGCGGCGACCATAAATACGCCAAGCCGGGCACCTATCAGGTTACCATGGCTGTGAAAGATCCCCGCGGGCTGACCGATACCATCCAGGTGCCTTTGACCGTCACCAGTTCGAACCTGCCGCCCGATCCTCCCTTTAACCCGGATCCACAGGATGGTGCCGTCACTTTGTCGAATAAGCCATGGATGAGATGGGACAGCAATGATCCCGATGGAGACCCGATGTTGTTTACCTGCTATTTCGGAACTTCGAATCCGCCTCCACTGGTCATTGCCAGTCAGATGTTCGGGACTTTTTCACAAGGCACCCTGGAATATGGTACAACCTATTACTGGAAAGTAAAGGTCAAGGATAACAAAGGCAATGCAACGGATGGGCCGGTCTGGAGCTTTTCTATCATCGATCTGAATTTCGGCACCCTGACTGATGCCCGTGACGGTCAGTCCTATAAAACCATCGAGATCGGAGAAGACTGGTGGATGGCTGAAAACCTGCGTTTTGATGCCGGGGATGGTTCTTATTTCTATGACGATAATCCAACCCGGGGTGCGACCTATGGAAGGCTTTACACCTGGGATGCTGCCATGAGATCCTGTCCCGAAGGCTGGCATCTGCCTGCTTTGGATGAATTTAACCGGATGATCAACCAGCTCGGTGGTGGCGAGGTGGCCGGAGGAAAACTGAAAGATACGGAAACCCTCCTCTGGCGTGAAGTCAATGCAGGAGCGACAAACGAATCGGGTTTCGGGGCTCTTCCCGCGGGCCGCCGCTATGACCAGGGGATCTATGCCGGTCTTGGATACTATGCCCAGTTCTTTTCTTCAACTGAGTATAACAGCCGTGACGCTTATAACATGACTCTGGGATACGACTATTCCAGCACTTTCATTTACAATTACAAGAAAGCGTATGCCATTTCAGTGAGGTGCGTGAAGGAGCGGGATCAGTGACTCGTGATTCGTGACTCGTGACTCGTGATTCGTGATTCGTGACTCGTGACTCGTGAATGGGCAATAGTTAATTGTGTGTACTTAATCCTCCGACATTTCCTTCATTTTGTCCCGGTATTTGGAGAAAACACGGGCCC
>CAZJNQ010000035.1:21045-29676 GCA_964547475.1 uncultured Porphyromonadaceae bacterium | reverse complement strand
CTCAACGCTTTCAACGTATATGTATCAGTAGGTTACGGATATCAGGCCCGGGTGATCAATCATCCCGGATCCAAGATCCAAAATCCGTAACCGGTGGTACTTTTTTTTGATTGTTTGCGTATATTCGCTATCTTTAGGACCGCAAAAAATTTACTCCGATGATTAGCAAAAAAACCGACCGGGCAAATCTCGAAAAAAGAAAGGGACTCTTTACCGAGATTGGATTGGTGATAGCACTGTTATTTACACTGGGCGCCGCAGAATATACAAAGGAAGACCTGAAGGTCAGTACCTTACAGGGCATCAGCCAGGCAGCCGGCGATGAGGAGATCATCCCCATCACCCGCCAGGAACTGCAGAAACAGCAGGAACCCCCGAAACCCAAAACCATCATCATCGACCTTAATATCGTTGATGACAACGTCAAGCTCGACGATGACCTGAACTTCGACGCCTTCGACGCCGACCAGGACGAAGCCATCAAGATCGCGGACGTTGTGGGAAACACCGCAGAAGAAGAAGCTGAAGAAGCCCAGATCTTCCAGATCGTTGAGGACATGCCGAAATTCCAGGGTGGTGACATCGACAGTTTCCGGAATTACATCCAGGCTACTGTCAAATACCCGGCCCTGGCCATGGAAAACCAAATCAGCGGGACGGTTTACGTGAGCTTCGTGGTCAACCGCAGGGGTGAAATCACCGGGATCAACATCCTCCGCGGTGTTGACCCGATCCTCGACGACGAGGTCGTCAAAGCCCTGAAATCCGCCCCGATCTGGGAACCCGGAAAACAACGCGGGAAACCGGTGAACGTATCATTCTCCATCCCCGTTAAGTTCATCCTGCAATAAAAGATCTTTCATACACGATAGGAAGGCCGTTTCACAAGAACGGCCTTTCTTATTACTCCCTTTGGTCGCAAATAGCTTACTCCGTTCGCGAAATGTTCGGCTTCGCCTCACGAATTTGTTATCTTCGCGAGCTTAACAAATAATTCGCCGAACGAGGTAAAGCCATTCATCCGAGCGAAGCGAGGATCATTCATTCGCGAAGCGAATCATTCTTTATGACCGAAACTGCCGTGCTGATCGGGGTGGTAACGCCCAGCCAGGACCTCCGGATGGTCCTTGATTACCTGGACGAACTGGAGTTCCTGGCGGAAACGGCTGGTGCCACCGTGATGAACCGGTTCATCCAGCGGATCGATTCCCAGAATCCCGGAACACTGATTGGCAAGGGAAAACTGGAGGAGATCAGGCTCTATGCTGAAGAGAATGACATCGATATCCTGATCTTTGACGATGACCTGTCCCCAACCCAGTTGCGCAATATCGAACAGGCGATCGGCCGGAGAGTCGTCGACCGCACCAACCTGATCCTCGACATCTTTGCCAAGCGGGCGCAGACAGCCTACGCCAAAGTACAGGTGGAACTGGCCCAGTACCTTTACCTCCTGCCCCGGCTGGCGGGGATGTGGTCGCACCTCGAAAGACAGAGAGGGGGTATCGGGCTCAGGGGCCCGGGAGAAAGGGAGATCGAAACCGACCGCAGGATCATCCGGCAGCGGATCGGCAAGCTGCGCGAAGACCTGAAGAAAATCGACCTCCAGATGAACACCCAGAGGCAAAACCGCGGCAAGATGGTCAGGGTGGCACTGGTAGGCTATACCAATGTCGGGAAATCAACCCTCATGAACCTCCTCAGCAAATCGGAAGTGTTCGCCGAGAACAAGCTTTTCGCCACCCTTGATACAACAACCCGCAAAGTGGTGATCGGCAACCTGCCTTTCCTTCTGAGCGATACCGTGGGATTCATCCGGAAACTGCCGCACCACCTGGTCGAATCCTTTAAAAGCACGCTCGATGAGGTCAGGGAATCCGACCTGCTCCTGCACGTGGTCGACATTTCCCACCCGGGCTTCGAGGAACAGATCGGGATCGTCAACCAGACCTTATCCGACCTGCACTGTGCCGACAAACCGGTCATCCTGCTTTTCAACAAGATGGATGCTTTCTCCTATGTGCCTAAGGATGAGGACGATCTAACTCCCGGAACACGTGAAAACATCAGCCTGGAAGATTTGATGAACTCCTGGATGGCAAAAAACAATAATCCTTGTATTTTTATCTCCGCAAAACAGAGAACAAATATCGAGGCATTAAAAGAGTTACTCTATGCGCAGGTCAGAGAAATTCACACTACCCGCTATCCTTACAACGATTTCCTTTATTAAAAGATTCCTGCGCTTCTCCTTCTTTTTTATCCCCCTGGCCTTGCTGCCTGTGACCGGATGCAAACATCCGGCTGCCGGAGGGGAAGGCGGTGTTGAAGAAGATGAGCCGGTCACCGTCAACCTTAAGTTTGCCAGCCTGACACCCCAGAAAGCCGCCCTGGCCGACAGCCTCTGCAACTATTTTGACAGGCTCCATAAAGCGGGTTTTAACGGAACGGTCCTTTTTGCCGAAAAAGGTGAGATCGTCTTCAACAAAGCTTACGGTTTCAGCAACCTGAAGACAAAAGACACTCTGACGATGGAATCAGCCTTCCAGCTGGCCTCGATCTCAAAGCCGATCACAGCCCTCGCGGTATTGGCGCTCAAGGATGACGGGAAGGTCGGGCTCGATGATTCGCTGAGCCGTTATATTCCCGAGCTTCCCTATCCGGGAATCACCATTCGGCATTTGCTGACCCACAGGAGCGGGCTGCCCAATTACATGTATTTTGCCGAGGAAGACTGGCCCGACAAGGAGGTCACGCTTTCGAACCGGGATGTGATCGACCTGATGGTCAAAAACCGGTACAAGCCCTATTACCTGCCAGACAAGCGATATAATTACTGCAACACGAATTATGCGCTGCTGGCTTATTTAGTGGAAAAGGTTTCGGGAGTGAAATTCGAGGATTTCGTGGAGCAGAGGATCTTCAGGCCCTGCCACATGAAAAACAGCTCCATCTACAATAAAAATACCTTTCCCGTGAATCCCAACCGGGTGGTCGGTTATCCGTCAACCCGCTATGAAGCCGAGAACACCTTCCTGAACGGTGTTGTCGGGGACAAGGGCGCCTACTGCTCCGCCATCGACCTCCTGATGCTCGACCAGGCACTTTACACCGATGTGCCGGTCAAGCAGTCAACGCTGGCCGAGGCTTTCACCCCCCAGCATAAGGACCTGAGATCCAACGATAATTATGGGCTGGGCTGGCGGCTGGATGTTTCAGAGCCCTGGAACCAGGTGATCTATCATACCGGATGGTGGAAAGGCTTCCGGACCTGCTTCATCCGTGAAACCGGCGAAAAACGGACCATTATCGTCCTGAGCAACACCATGCGGGCCAGCCGGTTCAACACACACGACCTACGGGAGAGGTTTTAGGAGGTGACTCGTGATTCGTGACTCGTGACTCGTGATTCGTGACTCGTGAATCGTGAATCGTGAATCGTGATTCGTGACGGATGATACGAAAATCCCCAGACTGAAGTCTGGGGTTAGTCATAAACTTTATTCTTTTCTCTTACTACTTCTTACTTTCCTTCTGCCTTCTGCCTTGTGCCCTCTGCCTTGCTTCAACAGGTATTCCGCGATCTGAATGGCGTTCGTTGCTGCTCCCTTCCTGAGGTTGTCCGATACGACCCAGATATTCAGGCTTTTAGCTTGGGATTCGTCGCGCCGGATACGGCCCACGAAAACCTCGTCGCGCCCCTCCGCGGTCAGAGCCATCGGGTATTCCGATTTTGACGGATCGTCTATGACCACGCATCCCGGAGCTTCGGATAGAATTCTCCGGACATCTTTAATATCGTATTCTTTATGAAACTCGATATTCACCGATTCTGAATGACCTACCGTCACGGGCACCCTTACGGTCGTAGCTGTAACCCTTATTGTATTGTCGCCCAGGATCTTCCTGGTTTCGTGCACCATTTTCATCTCCTCTTTCGTGTATCCGTTGTCCATAAACACGTCGCACTGCGGTATGCAGTTCCTGTAAATCTGATGCGGATACGCCCTCTCAATCTCCCTTGTTCCCTCAGTCTCTTGGTCCCTTGGTCCCTCAGTCTCTTGGTCTCCTGGTCTCTTGGTCCCTCGGTTCCCCCGTCTCTCCTCCTCCTCCAACTGCCTCAGCGCCTTCATCCCCGTCCCGGTTACGGACTGGTAAGTACTGATCACCAAGCGCTTGATCTTATAGGCTTTATGAAGCGGTGCCAGCGCGATCAGCATCTGGATGGTCGAACAGTTGGGATTGGCGATGATCCGATCTTCCGGAGACAGCAGATGGCCATTGATCTCCGGAATGATCAGCTTCTTCCCGGGATCCATCCGCCAGGCCGATGAATTGTCGATGACGGTGATGCCGGCCTCGGCAAATTTCGGGGCCCATTCAAGCGAAGTACTTCCGCCTGCAGAAAAAATAGCCATTGCCGGTTTCATGCTGATGGCATCCTGCATGGAAACAACCGCGTATTCCTTCTTCCGGAACCAGATCTTTTTCCCAACCGACCTGGCGGTAGCCACCGGGATTAGCTCGGTCACGGGAAAATTCCGTTCTTCCAACACCTGGACCATCTTGCTCCCAACCAGGCCCGTAGCGCCGACAACAGCAATTTTCATCTCGGGTTTCTCCAAAAGGGGTTTAAAAAAACATCTAAATACAGCGGCGATAAAGATAAGTCAGATGAAAAGAATATTCATGCGGAGGGTTAAAGTTGTGTGGGATGTGGTGGTTGTGATGGTTGTGATGGTTGTGATGGTTGTGGTTGTTGTGGTGGTTGTGTTCCCGGCCGGGGCTTCCGCAAGTCCGCAAGCCCGCAAGCCCGTATGCCCGTTACTGATTTCGGAGCTCATGCCCGATCCCGATCCTCCGGCCGGGCTCCCTCCCTTTGAATACGCCGAATGGTTCAATGCCGGAACGGACACGGTTGACCTGCAAGGCTGGCGATGGGTCGTGGGGGAGTCGGTGGAGGAGGCGAGGGAAGCCCGGGTGAACCAGGGAATCAGTCTTGGACCGGGGGAATACCTGATCGTCTGCAGCCGGACAGCCTTGGCATCCTTCAGTTCCCTTGGCCGGTCCCTGGTCCTGGAATCTTTTCCGGTTTTACGGAACAGCGGCGACCGGGTCACCCTGGTTGATCCGGAAGGCCGGATTTCGCATACTGTTTATTATTCACCGGATCTTATTCCCGATGCGATCAAACGTAACGGGGGATGGTCGCTCGAACTATCAGACACCGGGTCACCCTGTCCTGAATCGGCTTGGATGCCTTCAGCCGATCCCCGGGGAGGTACGCCCGGACAAAGCAATTCACTGCACACAGACTTTATGGAAGAGCCTTCCGTTCAATTGCTTAGAGCCGGGTTTTACGACAGCGGGCGCTTGTTTTGTCTCTTTTCAGGGTCATTGGCTTACGATCCATCCGTGCATGATTATTCGTGCATCCTCCAGCCCGGCGACAGGGTGCTTCAGCCCACCGGCTCCCCGGTTTACGGATTCCCCGGCTTGTTTTTCACTCTCCCGGTGGATCTGGACGAAAATCGGATCTATACTCTCGAAATCGAGGGCATTGTGGTTTCTTGTCAGGGCAGCCCTGCCACCCTCCCGCCGGTTCAGTTTGCCGTTCCCCGGCAGCCTGATTCCGCTGGAATTGTGATCAATGAGATCATGTTCGATCCCGGTTCAGGGAATCCGGAGTGGATCGAGCTGTTTAACCGGGGAACCGTCACGGTTGACTTGCAAAAGCTGATCATGGCCCGGGCAAGTCCCGATGGAACAGTTATCGGTTTCAGTGACCGGCAGCCATGGTCGTTCCTTCTGTTCCCGGGAGGGTATGCCGTGATGGCACCGTCATTCCGGCAAATGATCCGGGTATATCCTGATATGGATCCCGGATCTCTTGCCGAACGTTCCGATTTCCCCTCCCTGGCCAATGATGAATCGGTGTTGATACTGTTTGACGCTGATCAGCAAGTGATTGACCGCGCGATATACGATCCGGATTGGCATTATCCTTACCTGGATGAAACGACCGGTGTGTCATTGGAACGGATCGATCCCGATGCCTCCGGACTGCTTCAATCAAACTGGTTCTCTGCCTCCTCAGGCTCCTCCTGCACCCCCGGCCGACTGAACTCCCAATCCCTCAACCGTGCTTCACCACCCCTCACCACCCCTCACATCGCCCTCCTAAACTCTCCCCTTTATGTTAGCACCCTATCCGAACCTGAACCGCTTGTGGTGCACTATACGTTTCCCGAACCGGGATGGTTTTGCGGTTTATCGGTATATGACAGCCGGGGATCGCTGGTCTGTGAACCGCTGCCGTTCAGCCTGGCCGGGTTGCAGGGAGTGATGACATGGGATGGGCTTGACGGGCAATCGCGGCAGGTTCCCGATGGGATCTACCTGCTGGTGGCCCGGTACCGCCATCCGTCAGGCAAGATGGGCCGGTGGAAAAAAGCCTGCGCGGTGGTCCGGGTTCACTGAACCAGGGCAAAGGAACGTGCGTCGGGATTCCAGTCATGACTCGCCCTGATGGCCGGCAGTATGTCCTTTGGTTCCGTCACCACCGTCCACATGTCGCGGTGCCTCGGCCCCATGAGCCGGTTAGCCAGCATCGATTCGAGGAGTTCGACCAGGGGATCGTAAAAACCATAACTGTTCAGGATGATCATGGGTTTTGTGAAGGTCCCCAATCTTTTATTGCTCAAGGTCTCCATGAATTCCTCCATGGTCCCGCATCCGCCGGGAAAAGTAACGGCAGCATCCACCCGGCTGATCATCAGGTCCTTCCTTTCGGCCATGGTATCGACCAGGATCAGTTCCGATAAACCCGGATGATGCCACTCCACCTCCATCATGAACCGGGGCATCACGCCGACAGCCTTTCCCCCGAGTTCCATGATACGGTCAGCCATCATACCCATCAGGCCGCTCCGGCTGCCTCCGAAAACCAGGTCGATCTTTTCCCTGGCAAGAATCCCGGCAAACTCGCGACCCTGTTCCAGGAACCGTTCAGGTGTGCGGGTGCTCGATGAGCAGTAAACGCAAATCCGGTTGTATTTCAATTCATCAGGCATTGTCAAAGGAATAGGGTGAACGGTTCAGGACTCCCTTGAGAAGCAGCACCAGGTCCCGACCGGCCTTTCCGGCAACCGATAGCACGTCTTCATGGGTGTTTTCAGTGAAATGACCGGCGACCGCAACATTGGTAATGACGGACACGGCGAACACAGGAAGTTCCATGTGCCTTGCCACGATGACCTCCGGGATGGTCGACATGCCGATGGCATCCCCGCCGATGATCCGGTAGTGGGTATATTCGGCCGGGGTCTCAAAACTGGGACCCGGATTCCCGACATAAACACCTGTACGCAGGGTTATTCCCAGTTCATGAGCAACCTGGCCGGCCAGGTCAATCAGGGTTGGATCATAGACCGCACTCATGTCCGGAAATCGTGTTCCCATCTCATCCAGGTTAGGACCGCGAAGGGGATTATCAGGAAAAAAATTGATATGGTCGCGGATCACCATCAGGTCACCGGTCCTGAATCCCGGGTTGATGCCTCCCGCCGCGTTGGAGATGAATATCTGCCTGATACCCAGTGATTTCAGCACACGTATGGGAAACGTGACCTGCTGCATGGTGTGTCCCTCATAATAGTGGAACCGGCCTTGCATCACTACTACGGGCAATCCGCACAACTCACCGAAAATCAGGTTTCCCGAATGCCCTTCGACGGTCGCCGCGGGAAAATTGGGGATGCCCTGGTAGGGTACCGTTTCGGATTGGCCGATCTCCTCTGCCAGGCTGCCCAGCCCGGTTCCCAGGATGATGCCGGTAACCGGCCGGGTCCGCGTCCTGTTTTTCAGGTATTCAGCCGTTTGAACGATTTTTTTCCACATAATCCACGATTTTAGCTACTATTTCTTTTTCGACTGCCGGATCGATCCCTGTCCGGGCGGGAACGATCTCCATCCCGAGGTCCCTGAGCTCCGGGAAACGGACCAGTTTGACATAATCCTTCCCGGTGGTCAGGATGGAATAAGGGGGAACTGAGGTACGGGAGCACAGTGAAGCCATAAAGGCTGCCTCACGGGCCGTGTAACGGTGGTGGTCGGGGTACGATAAATGCCTGATAATCTTGTGCGAAAGGCTGATATGATCAACCAGCGGCTGGGGATTGGCAATACCCGTCACCAGGATGACCGGCCTTAAAAAGTTACCGGAACCTGTTTCGGCCTTGAGATAAGTAAACCCAGGGATCCTCGTACGGACCACCAGGTCCGCTCTTTTCAGCGAGTTCAGCGATTCCCTCCGCAGTCCGGCCGGTAGAAGTTTCTCGGATCTCATGGGTCGGGTGGCATCATCCAGGATGATACTGAGGCCGGGCCTGATCTGCCGGTGCTGAAAACCGTCATCCATCAGGATCAGGTCAACGGGGCCGAAACTGCCGGACGCGAGTTTCCGGATACCCCTGCGGCGGTTGCGGTCGACGGCGATGAGGGTACCGGGCAGGATCATTTTCAGCTCTGCCGGTTCATCCCCGATGATCCCCGGGTCCGGTTGGGATCCTGCCAGATGAAATCCCAGGGATCGCCGGCCGTAACCCCGGCTCAAAACCGCCAGCCGGTATT
>CAZJNQ010000035.1:0-20945 GCA_964547475.1 uncultured Porphyromonadaceae bacterium | reverse complement strand
TGAAATCCCAGGGATCGCCGGCCGTAACCCCGGCTCAAAACCGCCAGCCGGTATTTGGAGCCAAGAACTGCCGAGAGCCAGGCGATGAAGGGTGTTTTGCCGGTGCCGCCTGCTATCAGGTTACCTACCACCACCAGAGGTACCGGGGAGGAGAAGGACCGGAAGATCCCTTTATCGAACAGGTAGTTGCGGAAGGCAACCGACAGTCCGTACACCCAGCTCAAAGGCGTCAGCAGCAGTTGGATAGCCGGATGGTTCCGCATGGATTTCATCTGATATCGATCCGGAAGGGCACTCTTGCCTGGACCTGGCCGCCCTCAATTATTTCCTGCAGATCCCTGATAACAGGCAGTTGTCTCGCCAGTAAGGTTTCCTGTGGAGACCCTTTGCCAAGCAGGCTGTTGATTATCTCATTGACCGGATTTTTCAGGAGCGGCAATTCGCGGATCCTGTAATTCTCCAGTCCGGCCTCTGAAGCTGCCAGCTTGATGGCTTCATGCAATCCGCCGATCTCATCCACCAGCCCCGCTGTTTTGGCATCAATCCCGGCCCAGATCCGTCCTTGCCCTACCCGGTCGACCTCTTCTTTTGTCATTTTGCGGGTTTGGGAAACAATATCCAGGAAGCGGTCATAGGTATGGTTCAGCCAATCCTTTAAGACGGCCGTTTCTTCAGTTGTCATTGCCCTGTAGAAGGAACCGGCATCTGACAGTTTATTGGTCTGGACTCCGTCAAAAGTTATTCCGATCTTGTCAGTCAGGAGTTTCCCGAGGTTGGGCACCATGCCGAAAACTCCGATAGATCCGGTCAGCGAGGTATGACCGGCCACAATTTTCCTGCCCGGAGTGGCGATCCAATAGCCACCCGATCCGGCCACGTTTCCCATCGAGACGATGACCGGCTTGGCGGCCGCGGTCAGTTCCACCTCTCTCCGGATGACTTCCGAAGCGAGCGCGTCGCCGCCGGGTGAATTGATCCGGAAAACCACGGCCTTGACCTTGTTGTCCTTGCGTACCCTGGCAAACGTCCTGGCCAGCTCTTTCCCGATGCCTTGATTGCCGGATGACTCCTTGGAAATTGAACCGGTCCCGTACACAATGGCAATGCGATCAGGGGAGTATCCCTGCCTGACCGGGTCAGCGACGCGGGTATATTGGCTCATTGTGACCGTCCGGAGTTTTTCGCTCGCGGCGATCTGTGACCTGGCTTTCACCAGGTCGAGCACCTGATCTTCATACATCAGGCTGTCAATCAGTCCTTTCTCAACCGCTTCCCGGGATGTCCTGATGGCCCATTCGTCTGCCAGGCGGTTCAGTTCATCAACCGGAATTCCCCTGGTTTGAGAGATACCGGCCAGCATCCGGTTCCAGACGATTGTGAGATAAGCGGAAACCTGCTCCTTGCTGGCTTCGCTCATGGATTCGAGCGAGAAGGGCTCGACCGCCGATTTATATTTGCCTTCGCGGACAACCTGGATGTCCACGCCGATCTTTTCAAGGGCTTTCTTATAGAAGATCACGTCCGACCGAAGGCCGCGGAGTTCAAGCAGGCCTTCGGGATTCATGTAGATCCCGTCAGCGACAGTGGCGACATAGTATCCGCCCTGGCTAAAATTATCCGAGGAGGCAATGATGAATTTTCCCGATTCCTTGAACCGGATGAGAGACTCACGGATCTCATCTAAGGTGCTGATTCCCGGGCTTGTCATCCCGGTTTTAACCAGCAGGCCGGCTATGTTCGGATCTTTTTCCGCCTTCGCCAGGTTCAGGATTATGTCTGTCAGGCCGATGGAGGTTTCCATCTTAAAGGACCTGTAGTCAAATGTTTCCATGGGATTGTCGATGGTACGCTCGGTTACCCGTCCCTCCAGGTCGAGCACGAGAACGGTGCCCGGTTTGATCTTCACTTCATCCGGGGCGGCGGAGATCAGGGCGGACAAACTGCCCAGGCCGATGAGCGTGAGAACCAGGAGGGCTACACAAACTGCCAGGAAGCTGGCCAGGAAATACTTCAGAAAGCCTTTCATTGCATGTGAAGTTTAAGATGACTCACAAAAATAGGGTTTAAAGACCTAATTTTACGATCTAATCCGATTTTGATGAGAGAACTGGTCATCGGGCTTGGCAGCAACCTGGGTGACCGGCTGGCAAACCTCAATGAGGCCGTCCGCCGGATGTCGGAACTGTTCGGGCCGCCTGTGAAAATATCGTCGTTTATCGAAACGGAGCCCTGGGGGTACCATTCGGGAAACCGGTACCTGAATGGGGCGGCGGTTTTTGGGATTGAGATGGGAAGAAGTGAAGATGTGGAGATGTGGAAATGTGATGTTATGAATTTTTTAAGGTTTCTGAAGGGGATAGAGGAAGATATGGGCAGGATCAGAACGGGTGATGGGTATGCCGACCGCACGATCGACCTGGATATTCTGTTTTACGGGGACAGGATCATCCGCACTCCGGAATTGACCGTTCCCCATCCGCATCTGCATGAGCGGGAGTTTGTCCTCCGGCCGCTGATGGAGATCTGCCCGCAGAAGGTTCACCCGGTACTGGGGTTGACAATAGCAGAGATAGTAAGGAGAGGTGAGGAATGGTGAGGGGTTGTGAGGTGTGGTGAGGTGTGGTGAGGTGTGGTGAGGTGTGGTGGGGGATAGTGAGGTATGGTGAGGTGTAGTGAGGTACAGTAAGGTGTTGTGAGGTATGGTTAAGGATTGGTGTGCGTGGATTGGGAGTTTAGGTATGAAATGTGGTTATTGAGTTTGACCGACACCTTGTTTCCAAGGCCAAGAAATTCTTCGAAATCGTTTGAACTGACGAATCCTCTTTCATTTAGGATTTCAGCCCAATTAATTGATTCCAAGAGCGATCCGCGCGAATTATATTCAAAATTCCGTTTGTCCTTATAATGATATCTTCCATAGCCTTCAGCAATATTGGCTGACACAGAATCTGAAGATTCAAGGAATTGCATACCGGTTCTGAATTGCATCGCTTTTGGTAGGGCGGAGAAGATTTTCCAGGCTAATCGGCTATATTCTCTGGCAAGGATATAGAGGTCGAATTTATTGATATTCAGTTCACTCATGATCAGGATTTTTCTATATAGATGCAGAAACCTGATTAAAATGGAAAATTAGTATTGGGTTTTCCTCACAACACCTCACCATACCTCACCACACCTCACCTCACCTTTCCTCATCATAACTTCCTAGAAGTGTTCCTCCCCCCCGCTGGTCTTGCTACCGTAGGCCAAATCTCCTGCGTCTCCCAGGCCGGGCACGATGTAAGCCCTTGAGGTAAGCTCATCGTCAATGGCACAAACCCACAGGCTGATCTTTTTGGCCGGCAGCTTTTTCTTGAGGTAATCTACCCCTTCACGGCTGGCTATGAGGGAAGCTATGTGCACGTGGAGCGGAGTCCCTTTTTCAACCAAAGCATTGTAAGCTAGAACGATAGATGCTCCGGTGGCAATCATTGGATCGGTAATGATGACCGTCTTGTCCTGGATGGAGGGTGAAGAGAGGTGTTCAAACCGGATATGGAACGTCCCGTCTTTTTCATATTCACGGTAGGCGGATATGAAGGCATTCTCGGCACGGTCAAAGAAGTTCAGGAATCCCTGGTGGATCGGCAATCCGGCCCGCAGGATGGTAGCCAGCACAACCTGCCCGGCAGGCGTTGACATCTCAGCCGTGCCCAGCGGTGTCCGTATCTCCCGTGACTGGTAGTTCAAGGTTTTACTGATCTCGTAAGCCATGATCTCACCGACCCTTTCAAGGTTACGGCGAAAGCGCATGGGATCCTGCTGAACCTGTTCATCTCGGATTTCAGACATGAACTGGTTCAGGATGGAGTTCCGGTCACCCAGGTTGTAAATCATGATCATTGGAGTTGTTCAGATCAAATGTAGCAAAAAGTTATCTGATGCGCCGGTCAGCCAGATAATTAAGCGGCCAGGGCAACCGGTTCAACCTGAAAGAGGGGTATGTTTCCTGAATGGCCCCGAATCCCTGATAAAACCGGGCCAGCGAAGGAATGTCCGAACCTTCGAAATCGATGCGGGAGGATGTTCCTGAATGTTGATGGATATAGCGGTCGATGAGGTAAAACATGGCACGGGTTTCCCTTCCCTTTGCAAGGGATCCGGGCGCGAGGTAATAGTGTGTATCCTGGTATTGGCCCATCAGGAGGGCACAAAGAAGGGTCCCGTTCTCTCCGCGGACCCCGATGAGTGTTCCGGCATGGCGGGCAAGCAGGGTGGTGATGAGCCTCAGTAAAAGTTTCCTGTTTGTCAATGTCAGGAGGATCCGGCTCCCTTTCCCGGGATCCAGCCGGAGAAGGTTGAGAAATTCCCCGGGCAGGATCCCGGTTTCATAGGACAGATGTGCGTTCGCAGCCTTCTTGAGATTCCGGTGCACATTCTGGGAGTAACGTCCGGCCAGTTCTTCATAACGGTAGCCCAGATTGAGCCTGTAGGTATGGTGGATCTGGATGGCCGGGGATTCAGCCAGCCGGTTGTTTCGGTTCAGGGTTATCTCGATCAGCCGGAACCGGGCCGGTATAGCCTCCAGGAAGGCAGCCACCGCTTCCGGTGCCGGCGTACGGTCAGACAGAACGCCCAATTGCTGGCATAGTAAAGGCTGGTATAAATAATTGATGCCCCATTTTTTCCTGCAGGTGAGGGGCATGAGGAGGGAATAGTCGGGGGTGGCAAGCGCCTCCCAGCCGGGAGACACGGCATCCAGGTACCACGACTGGCCGTACAGGGATCCGCCCGGAACCGAGTCGGCTGTCCGGTTCCATCGATCCTTGTCGATCTCGGCGTGCTGAAGGTGGATGATTTCCATTTACGTTGACCGGGGTGTTGCGGCCTGTTTAAGAATCTGCCTGTAAACCTCGCTCCAGCCGGTCCATTCGTTCCATTCGCTGAGGGATTCGTTATGCCATAAAGTGATCAGGGTTCCTCCGGCTTTTTTTGTTTTGTCCGCCAGATCCAGGACCCGCGCGAGTGCTTCATCCGGCTTCAGATCAAGATATTGACGCAGGGTCTGGTCCATCACCTGGAAAGGATAAACGGTCAGATCCTCAGCTTTATTCCTTTCCAGGTCGAAAAACCTGAAAGGTAAAGCTATGCCGGCCCGAAAGCCGGGTTTGTCGGCGTATCCCAGGGAATAATCTTCCCGGATGCCGGCCCGGATCAGGGCCCGGTAGGTGGCCGGAAGGCGAAGTTTCAAGAAATGCTGGCGGCTCCGGATAACCGGCTGTCCCAGGATATGCGAAAGCATCCTGGCCTCACGGGCGACTCCATCGGGGGAGGCATGGGAGTGATAGGAAGGATGGATCCCCACTCGCCCATCCCGTGAGATGCCTCGTATCAGTCTTTGATAGTGGCAGTTACGGGGAGATATGTTCTTGTCATATTTTCCGTACGGCCCGAGCAGGAAAAACCACAGGGGCTCGGTTCCGGCTTCACGGTGAAAGCGTTCGATCAGGTCATAGGTGTCATAAGGATCGGGCTGGTTTTCCCGGAGAACCTGGAACCGGAAATTCCGGGCCACCATGCTTTTCCGGTCATTCCAGAAGCCGCCGATCGTCCTCTTCCAGCCCTTGTGGGCATAAGCCCAGGCATTGTCAACATCGATCGTTGAAATGAACCGGTAAGCCGGTTTTTTTATCCCGATCTGCCGTCCGTAATGATTTTCCAGCTCATCGCCGAAGACTTGTGCCCATTGGTTGACAATGGGTTCCTCCAGGATCTCCATTTTCGAAGCCAGGCTTTCGGTGGAAGGGAAACGGCCGTGTTCATCGGGTTTGAAGGGCAGGTATTCTTCGTACCGGCTGACGAGGTAAAATACGGCGGAGAGGGCATCGAAGGGAATTGTGGAGATGTGGAGATGTGATGATGTGGAGATGTGGAGGGGTGATGAAGGGGAGGCGCCGGGGGTGTGGAACAGGGTTTTCAGGCCTTTCCAGGTGCCGGGGTTGAGGCGATGGGATTGGTCGGAAATGCCATTTTCAAAGAGCAGGCCGGATGCGGGGATCCAGGGGATATCACCCATGGGTGCATCAGAATAGGAGATCTTCGGCCCTTCGAAGCTGTTCAGTTCATCCGGCCGTGAGGTGATCCGGTAGTCAAGGCCCAGCAACTGACACAGCAAGAGGTCGAGGGTCCAGGTGATCCTCGGATTTTCTTCGGCGCAAAATATCAGGACCATAATTCGGACAATCTTCGCATTTCATCTTCTTTTCAAATATAATCAAGTTAAGGCTCCGGTGGTTAAGGGCCGTTGAAAACCGTATGATCCCTGTTTCAGGGCATGAGGTTATCGTCAGCCAGGCTTGTGTAACCCTGGTCCGATATGATCAGGTGGTCGAGAACTGAAAGGTCGAGTATCTGGGCGGCTTCCTTGACCTTTTTCGTGATCTTGAGGTCCGCTTCCGAGGGGCTCAGGTTGCCCGAGGGGTGGTTATGCGCAAGGATCAGGCCGCTGGCCAGTTTCCCGACCGCTGCGTTCAGGATGAGACGCACATCGGTGACCGTTCCGGATATTCCTCCCTGGCTGATCCTGAGGGATTCGATCAACTGGTTCGACCGGTTAAGCAAAAGGACCCAGAATTCTTCATGTTGCAGATCGGCCAGGCTTCCTTCGATCAGCTTAAAGGCATCCTGGCTGCAACGCACCTTAGGCCGGGTCATCGCTGGCTGGCTTTTCCTCCGGCGGGCGAGCTCAAAACTGGCTTGCAGGCGGAAAGCCTTAGCCTGCCCAATGCCGTTGATCCTTTCGAGTTCGGCGAGTGACATTTTTGCCAGCTGGTGCAGGTCGTTTCCTGCCTTTTGCAGGACAATCCGGGCCAGGTCGAGGGCCGACTGGTTTCTCGTTCCGGTGCCGATCAGGATGGCGAGCAGTTCGGTTGTGCTCAGCCCGCCAAGTCCCTGGCGGAGGCATTTTTCACGGGGACGGTCCTCGACCGCCAGGTCACGTATCTTAAAATTGGGATATTCCATACCCGCTATAGATGCTTTTCCGGCCGGGAAATGGATAAAAAAACCCCGCTTTTTGGGCGGGGTTCCTGAATATTATTAGCAAGTGGCTGACCTACAGGTTGTTCACGTGTTTTGTCAGACTGGATTTCAAATTCGCAGCTTTGTTGTCATGAATGATATTCTTCTTGGCCAGCTTGTCCAGCATGGCAGTGACCTTCGGAAGCTGTTCGGCAGCTGCAGCCTTGTCCGTTGAGGTTCTCAGGTTTTTGATCGCGTTGCGGGCGGTCTTGGCAAAATACTTATTATGTTCTTGTCTGTCTTCCGTCTGACGGATCCGCTTCATTGCCGATTTGTGATGTGCCATTTTTCTTGATCTAATTTTATCGTAGCCCGTAGGGGAATCGAACCCCTGCTACCAGAATGAAAATCTGACGTCCTAACCCCTAGACGAACGGGCCATTGAACCAGCCAAGTAAAAACTTGGGACTGCAAAAGTAAACAAAAAAAGACACCAGCCAATGCTACGGCCGAAAATTTTATCTTTGGAATGTATGGCAGACATTGATTTTGAAGCGATCCTGTCGGACTCGAGCCGGTCGCTCGCCGATTACGTGACTTCAGTGGTGGGTGAAGATCCGGAACTGTTCAGCCGGCTCTTTGAACTGGTGATTAGCCAGAAACCCAAAGTCAGCATGCGGGGTGCGCGAGTGCTGGATTTAGCCTGCGAACGCCATCCCGAACTGGTCCGGCCTTACCTGGAGGAAATTATCAGGGTTTTGCCCGGACTGCGGGATGACTCGGTCAAAAGGATTTTCATGCACATCCTTTTGCGGTACCCCTGGGTTGAAGACGAGCGCCTTATGGGTATCCTGGTGGATACCCTGTTCCGCTGGATCCAGGATGATACCCAGACCATTGCCGTCAAGGCTTATTCCATGGCCATCCTGGAGAATATTTCCACCCTGCTGCCCGATCTGAAAAATGAACTGATCCTGGTCATCGGGGAATCCTTGCCCTACTGGAATTCGGCAGGCCTGCAGTCCCAGGCCCGGACGGTGATCAGGAAAATTAACCGGTCGCGATGAAAGACAAACGACAAACCCTGAGGATTTTGCGGCACTGCGGACTCATGCAGGTGACCGATTACTTCCGGTACATTTGGATCCGGGCACGAAACAGGAAAAGTAACCGGGGGTTCCGGAGCCGTTTCTCCGGAGTGGTATTCCCACCGGATTACATGATGTACGAGGCTTACAGGTTGGATTATGAAAGGTATTATATCAATGGCATGCAGAGCGCTGAGTGGCTGGTTGAAAAGGTCAAGCCTTATGTCGATCTTGAGAAAGCCAGCATCCTCGACTGGGGCTGCGGTCCGGCCAGGGTGCTGAGGCATATGCCGGGACTGCTGCCTGCGGCAACTTTTTACGGGACTGATTATAACCCGGCCACGATCGCCTGGTGTTCGAAAACTTTCAGCAATATCTATTTCCATTCCAACGACCTGATGCCCCGCCTTGTTTATGAAAAGGGTATGTTTGACCTGGTCTACGGGATCTCCATCTTCACTCACCTTTCTGAAGAGGCTCACGAAGCCTGGATCGGGGAGCTGGGACGGATCCTCAAACCAGGCGGGATCCTGCTGATCACCCTGCACGGGGCTTCTTTCCGCGACAAGCTCACCGGTGACGAGCAACTCCTTTTTGATCGGGGAGAGCTGGTGGTACGGGGTAACGTAAAGGAAGGCCACCGCACCTTTACCGCTTTCCACCCCCAAAGCTGGGTGAGGAAATGGACGGAAGGGTTTGAGATACTTAAGTACGAGCAGGGAAGGAAAGAAGAACAGGATACGCTGATTTTAAAGGAGAAAGGAGGAAGGAGGAAGGAGGAAGGGGATCGCTGAGATTCTTCCTCTTTCTCCCTTCTCCTTTCTCCTTCCTCCTTATGCTATAAAAGTAGAACAGCTACCGCTGCTATAATTCCCGCTCCCAAGAAAGCCGGTACCAGTGTTATTCCGTTGGTAGCCCGGAACAGCGAACCGGGACTGACGGAGGTCCGTTTTTCGGAAATCTTTTGTATCTCTTTGTATTTCAGTGGAATATCAGGAATACCATTTCCATTCAGGTCGGGCAACCGGCTTGCATATACCATCAATGCCGCCCATTCCTTGGCCTCCTGAATTCCGGGGGTCGCCGGATCACGGTCGATGACCGCCAGCTTCAGGTCGGGAATCGGCGTTCCGTCGGCATATTTGGGGACCACTGACAATATCCCTTTGGTTATTTCCCTGATCAGGCCAAAATAAGTGAGCACATAGGAATTGGCCGCTATGCTGTACAGCCTTGACTCGTCCCCGGTAATCCGGACCGGCTCATACCCGTCCGTTTCATTGCCCAGCTCTATTGAGCAGACCCGGTCGAGCGGCATCCGGAGGCTGTTGTAACTGAACCTGATCCCTGCCCAGTAGGGATAATTACCGGAAGCCATCGAAGGGGCGATCAGCATCACATCGAGGATGGTCTTCAGTTCCTTTCCGGTGACATAGACTTTGGAAATGGAATAGCCGGGCGCCTGGTCAGTAACTCCCAGCCCCATGGGCATGATCCGGAAAAGATCGGCCGGAAGTTGCAGGCCTTTCTGTCCTTTCATGATCTGGTCGGAGATGAGTCCGGACACTACCAGGACGACATCGGCCGGACTGACCGTTCTCAGGTAGCCATAGACCGCATCAGCCAGGAGGGGGCCCAGGTTGGAATCCTCCATGCAGTCAGGCTCGTTGAAGTTCAGATCGAAGGAGGTTTCCACGACAGGCTTGCGGATATCGAATCCATAGGATTTAAAGAGCTTGTCGCCGATCAGTCTCTCCTGGTCCATGATTATCCGGTGAACCGCAGGATCTCCCGGGATCCTGTCGTCAACGGGCAGCAGTTCTCCGCTCAGCACCCTGACACCTTCCCTGGTTTTTTCGATTTCAAGCTTGCCCACGAACCGTCCCTGGGATCCGGCCACCACTATCGGGGTCTTGTTCACCATGAAAGGTTTGACTAACGAAACATGGGTATGGCCTGAGAGGATCACGTCAATACCCGGCACCTGGGTGGCCAGGTCCACATCCTCGCCGGTCCATCCTTTCTTCGGATCGAATACAATCCCGCTATGGGAAAGACAGATCACCAGGTCGGCATGCTCGCTCTCCTTCAGGAATTGGACCATTTCTTTCGCTTTCAGGACCGGATCCGTGAAGACGGCCGGTTTCGCATACGGGGCATAACCGCCGGCTTCCAGGCCCATCAGGGAAAAAATGCCTATCCGAAGCCCGTTTTTTTCGATCATGCGCCAGGTCTTGATCACGCCTGCCTTAAAGAGCTCCTCCAGGTGATCGTCAGCAGGATCATTGGGGTTAAAACTGATATTGGAAAGTACCATCAGGGGAATGTCTCCTTCCGCTGATTTGGCAAGGATATCGGCCAGCTTTCCGATTCCGTAATCAAACTCATGATTGCCGGTTGTGACCACATCATAGCCCATTTTCTTCATCAGGCGCAACTGAAATCCGGTTTCGGGCTCGGCTGCAGCGAAAGCCGTACCCATCAGGAAATCGCCTGCATCAAGAACCAGCAGGGATTCGGGCTGCTTGTTCCGGTATTCCGATATCAGGGTGGCGATCCGCGCGAAACCCCCGATAGTCTGGTCATCATTGACCGTCAGCGGGGTATAATCAGACTCGGGACTGAAACCCATGAGGCGGGAGTGCATGTCGTTGGTGTGTAGAATCGTAAGTTTCTGACCGGCAACGGATTGAAGAGCCAGGGCCAGGATTAACAGGATAGTCGGAAGTCGGTGCATAAAACCTGGTTTTTTGTAAAAATAGTATTTAAAAAGCAACCCTATAACCTAACGGATAAAATCCTACTTTAACGGATCAAACGGACCGACATGAAAAGACTGGTTATCGCATGGCTTCTTATTCCGATGTATGCCGCGCTCCTGCAAGGCCAGGAGCTTTGCGTGGGGAATCACTGGACGGAAAAACAGGGGAAAGAACATCTCGACAGCATACGAGGCATGATCCGGTCGAGCCACCAATGGGACCGGCGCGAAAAGGCCATCCGGAAGCAGATCCTTGAAGGTACAGGACTGGCGGGCTTAAAGCGTTCCGCCAAGGCACCGGCGATAAAAACGGGGGCGGTTCATGAGATGGACGGCTACCGCGTCACCAACCTGGCCATTGAAAGCGAGCCGGGTTCCTGGATCACCGGCAATCTTTACGAGCCGACGGGTCAATCGGGACCTTTTGCCGGGATCCTGTGTCCCCACGGACACTGGTCGGACTGGTCGGATTACGGACGTTACCGTCACGACATGCAGAAACGATGCGCCGTGTTCTGCAGGATGGGTGCCGTAGTGTTCGCTTATGACATGGTGGGGTATGGCGACAACAAGCAGGCCAACCATGAAGACCCGCTGACATTACAACTACAGACCCGGAACAGCATGCGGGTGGTAGACTACCTGGTAAACAGGAAGGATGTGGACCGAAAGCGCATTGCCGTAACCGGCGCATCCGGAGGCGGGACGCAGTCCTTTATCCTGGCGGCCGTGGATGACAGGGTGGCGGTTTCGGTACCCGTGGTGCAGGTGTCGGCCCATTTTTTCGGGGGGTGTATATGCGAGAGCGGAATGCCCATCCATAAGACATCGAAAATACAGATCAACAATGTGGAAATAGCTGCTTCAATAGCACCCAGGCCACTCCTGCTTGTATCTGACGGAGCCGACTGGACCCGGAACACGGAAAAGGTTGAATACCCGTTTGCCCGGTACATTTACGGGCTTTACGGCAAGGAAAACCTCGTGGAGAATGCCCATTTCGCGAACGGGCAGCATGATTACGGTTTTTCGAAAAGACAGGCGGTTTACCGTTTCCTCGCCAAGCACCTGGCTATGAAAGCAGATCCGGTCCTGTGGGAAGAAAAGGATATCGGGTTATTGGAAGTTGACGATTTAAGAAACAAGTAGGCTTACTGGTTCGGCTACGCCTCACGAAAAATTCGCTATCGCTCATGAATAGCTCGCTGCGCTCGCGAATGAGGCCTTCGGCCTGAATTATTCGTGACCGAAGGGAACTATTCGCGAGGCGAAGCCGAGTTATTTGGAAGGCATGGCCGGACCCATTTACCGACCATAGGTAATTTATCAACACATATGATGAGTTTTCAAGCAGTCATTTTCGACCTCGACGGTCTCCTGATCGACTCGGAATCGTTGTATCACAAGGTTGCGTTTGAAATGACGGCGGAGCTGGGTAAAACCCTGACTGAAGCTACCATTGCCAAGCAGATGGGCCGGTCACCGATTGAATCCCTTGAGATCTATCGCAGGGATCTGGGGATAGAGCATCTTACGGCACAGGAACTGGTCAATATTAGGCACGAGAGGATGATCAGGGAGTTCCGGGAAAACCTGGTTCCCATGCCTAGTGCGATGGAGATGATCCAGGGACTGCATGGCCGGGTCAGGATGGCTATTTCCACCGGGGCACCCAGGGAGTTGGTGGAGATCGCATCGCAGAGGCTGGGGTTGAACGGTTATTTTGAGCACATCCAGACTTCCGACGGACTGAAACTTGGGAAACCCAATCCTGAGATCTATCTTTTGACCGTCAAGGCTTTACGCCTGAGGCCGAAGGAATGCATAGTCCTGGAAGATTCGTCCAACGGGATCGTCTCCGCGCACCGAGCAGGCTGTTTCGTTATCGCGGTGCCTAATGAACATACCCGAAAGCAGGATTTCTCCTGTGCAGACGAAAAAGCTGTGAACCTGAATGAAGCGTGGGAAATCATTAAGAGAATGATTCGCTAACGCTCATGAATAATTCGCTGACGCTCATGAATAGCTCGCTAAAGCTCGCGAATGATTCGCTAACGCTCATGAATGAGGCCTGCGGCCTGAAATAATTCATTCGAGCATTAGCGAGAATCATTTACGAGGCGTTGCCGAATTTTTTACGAGGCGCAGCCGAGCTTATTTCCTCCTGCGGTACAGCCCGTCCCAGAGGAGTGTATAGGCCAGACCGCCGTCTTTGGATTGTTCCCAGGTCTGGCGGACTGTTCCGTCGGCATTATTCAGCCAGGTTATCCGGTCGATGGTCCGGTTGCCTTTCTCGTCACGGTACTCGTTGCTGGTCATGACCATCCTGTTGCCCTCGTATACCCCCTTGACATTGACCACGATTCCGTCATTCCCAACCCAGACGTGGTGCCACTTTTTAAGGTTCTTGTCGTAGAAGTTATGACTGGTCCCCGTATGAGAACTGACCACTGATTTCCAGTTTTCGCGGAGGGCACACCCGTTTTCAACCTTGACGATCTTATTGAATCCGACCATTTGCCCGTTTGCGTAAACCACCCAGTCGCCGATCCAGAAATCGAGCTGCCGGTAATATTCTGAGCAACAGGGGCATGAAGTGTCAACTGATTGGGCGGGTCCCGAAGAGAAGGAGACCATCAGAATAAAGAATCCTGCAAGCCAAACTTTTCGTGTCATAAACAGCCCTTGTAGGGCCCAAAGTTAGCAAATGTCTGGTCCTTCCGCAATCGGAAACAACAATTGATACCCCCCACTTGCTTTTTTAATTACGCAAAAGCCATAATTGTGCCACCGGAATCGGGCAGGCCGGATTAATATCTACCTTTAGCCCGTTTATCAAGCGAGCTATGAAGGATAAATGGCTGCAGGCCGCAACCATCGGGACCATCTGGGCTTCATTCGAGGTGATCATCGGGAGCTTTCTGCACAATGTCAGGCTTCCTTTCGCCGGCACTATTCTCTCCTTTTTTGCGGTCATGCTTATGGTTTCTTTCCTGTTCCTCTGGCCTCGCAGGGGTATTCTCTGGCGGGCCGCCCTGATCTGCGCCCTGATGAAATCCATATCTCCCAGCGCAGTGATCCTGGGTCCCATGACCGGAATTTTCCTTGAAGGACTGCTCATGGAACTGGCCATCATCATCCTGGGCGTCAATGCAGCCGGCATGCTGATCGGAGGGATGCTGGCCGTGTTCAGCGCACTGCTTCATAAGGCGGTCAACTTGCTGATCATCTACGGCTGGGATCTGGCGAGACTCCTGGATAACCTGGTCAATTATGCCACTCGCCAACTGGGCGTGGAAACACTCGATGGCTTAACCGTGTTGTTGATCCTTTGTGCCATTTACCTTTTGGCCGGCGCCGTGGCTGCGATCTCCGGCCGGGCGCTCGGCAGGCAAACGATCAGGAAAATGGAACCGGCGGCGAACAGGGGCATGACAGCCCGTCCTTCCAATACCCTGTTCGAATACAGTGATCCCGGAAGATATTCAGCCTGGCTCCTGCTCCTGCACCTCGCGGCCGTGATCATGCTCCTGGTAGCCCTGATACGGATCGAAAACTGGTGGGTGATGCTTGCGCCGTTACCTTATTTGGTGCTTTGCTACATCCTTTACCGGCGCAGCCTGAAGCTGCTTTTCCGCCCGAAGCTCTGGATCCAGATCCTCCTGATCACTTTTCTGGCCTCCGTTTTTCTCTCCGGCATGAAATCGGGCAACTGGTTCAGCCGGGATGGATTGCAGGCCGGTATCCTGATGAACCTGCGGGCCATCCTGATCCTGACCGGTTTTTCCGCGATCAGCGTTGAAATGAAGAACCCGGTCATCAAAACCATTCTCTACGGACGCGGTTTTGCACCCCTGTACAAATCGCTGTCACTGGCTTTCTCCGTTTTACCGGAGATCATGAACGCCATCCCTGAGAAAAGTGCCAACCTTAGGGGTTTGGCAGGATTGCTTGAGAAGCAGCTTCTCCGGGCCAATCAGTTATATGAGCGGTTCAGGGACCTCGAGCGGGCGCTGCCTGCTGTCACCCTCGTAGTGGGTGACCGTGAGGAAGGAAAAACCGCCCTGCTTCGCGAAAAGATCAGGGAGATGACTTCGCAAGGCCTTCGATTGTCTGGTTTTGTTGCTGAAGGTATTCATTCGTCTGACGGGAAGCGAAGGGGTTACCGGATCGTGAACATCAGCACGGGCGAATCGGCCGATTTTTGTCTGGAGGAAGGATCGGAGGGATGGGAAAAGGTGGGAAGATTCAGGATTGACCCGGATGGGCTCGCAAAGGGGACCGAATGGATGAGCCCGGATAACATTCACGAGGCCGACTGGCTGGTGATAGATGAGCTGGGTCCCCTGGAGTTGGCTGGCAAGGGCTGGGCTCCGCTAATTGAACGCATCCTGCGGGAGGATCCGAAACCGATGATCTGGACCGTTCGACGCCAGCTGGCAGCCAAGATCGCCCACAAATGGAACATCGGGGAGGTGACAATCATTGACGTAGGCAAACCGGACTAACACACCCGGTTTTTTTGCAAATTTATATCCCGATATTTTAATCGCTCCGGCAATAATGAATTACATAACACTTACCTCTTTCCGCCGGTTGCACCGGATCCGCCGGTCGCACCTTATCCCGGGGTTGCGCCTGTTCCGCCGGTCGCACCGGTTGGCAACATTAGGCATTAATGGATCTTCGTTCGGCCGGATGCACCGGTGGCTACTGATCTTTCTCCTTTCTCCTTTCTCCTTTCTCCTTTTCGTTGCGCCTTCCCTTCATGCTCAGACGGATACCTATTGGGTTGATTCTGTGTACAACTCCCTCACCCCGCGCGAACGGATCGGGCAACTCATAATGGTGGCCGCTTATTCCAACCGGGGACCGGAACACCAGGCCGAGACCGAGCGGCTTATCCGGACTTACGGTATCGGCGGGATCGCCTTTTTCCAAGGTGGCCCCGTACGGCAAACCACCCTGGTGAACCGTTATCAGGCAATATCCAAAGTTCCTATCCTGATGGCCATCGACGCCGAGTGGGGACTGGCCATGCGTCTCGACAGCACCGTAAGGTTTCCTTACCAGATGGCGTTGGGCGCCGTGCGGGATACGCACCTGATTTACCTGATGGGGGCCGAAATCGCCCGGCAGCTTAAGGAAACGGGCATCCAGATGAACTTTGCCCCGGTAGCCGATATCAACAACAACCCGGCCAATCCGGTAATTAACTACCGCTCCTTCGGGGAGGATCCGGGACAAGTGTACATGAGAGCCCTCGCCTACATGAACGGCATGCAGGACCTGGGTGTCCTGGCCACGGCCAAGCATTTTCCCGGGCATGGCGATACCGGCACTGATTCCCATTTCGCACTGCCCCGGATCACTCATTCCCGTTCCAGGCTTGATTCGGTCGAGCTCCAGCCATTCCGCAGGTTGATCAGCGATGGCCTCGGTGCCGTGATGATCGCCCATCTCGATGTACCGGCCCTGGAACCCGAACCCAATACACCTTCCTCGCTGTCGAAAAAAGTGGTTACTGACCTCCTTCGCGTTGAACTAGGCTTTAAGGGCCTTGTGGTCACCGATGCCCTCAACATGAAAGGAGTGACCTCGGTTACACCGCCCGGGCAGATCGAGGTAAAAGCCATCCAGGCGGGTAACGACATGGTGGTCTTCGTGGAGAACGTGGAAACGGCCGTGAGAAGCATAGAAGAAGCTGTCCGCATGGGAAACCTGACAGAGGCCGACATCGAGCAACGTTGCAAGGCAGTCCTTTCGGTCAAGTACCGGACCGGGTTGAACCAATGGAAACCTGTGGAAGTCAAGGACCTTGCGGAAAGGCTCAATAATACCGAGGCCGAATTGCTCAACCGGGAATTGGTGGCTTCGTCCCTGACCGTCCTTCAGAATCGCGACAGTTGCATCCCCCTTAAAGGCCCGGACACCCTCCGGATCGCTTCGGTTGTGGCAGGCCGCAGCGAAACAACTCTTTTTCAGCACCGCCTGTCGGCCTATGCCCCGATCGATGAATATCAGATTGGCCCGGATGCCACGGCCGAAGCTTATGATTCACTGATGCAACGGCTGGAGTCCTATAACCTGCTGGTCATCGGGATACACAACATGGATATGCGATCAGCGAAGGATTTCGGGCTGGTAAAGGAGGAGATCGCCTTTTTACGGAAGATAGCGGGAAAAGTTCCGGTGATTGCCGTTTTTTTCGGCAGTCCCTATGCACTGGGTTTGCTTGAGAATGTTTCAGACCTGGCCGGAGTGGTGGTAGCGTACCAGGAGAGCTCGCTTACAATGGACCTTGCAGCTCAGCTCGTCTTCGGCGGTATAGGAGCCACGGGTCGTCTTCCGGTGACTGTTCAGCCCTGGTACCGGGCCGGTGACGGCATGGATACCGAGGGTGGCATCCGGTTTTCCTATACCATTCCGGAAGCCGCCGGGATGGATTCAGGCTTTCTTAAAAAAAAAATTGACTCGGTAGCCCTGTCGGGCATTGCTGCGGGCGCTTACCCGGGATGCGAGGTTTTCGCGGCCCGGAACGGCGAAGTGATCTTCCATCAATGTTATGGTTATCACATCTATGAATCGTCTCAGCCGGTTACTCCGGATGATCTGTTCGACCTGGCATCCGTGACTAAAACATCGGGCCCTCTGCTTGCCATCATCAGGCTTTATCAGGATAAAAAGATCAGTCTGGATGCACCGTTCAGCCGTTACTGGACCGATTTTAAAGGGACCGATAAGCGGAAGATGACGGTAAGGGAAGTGCTGGCCCACCGGGGAGGATTGAAAGACTGGATCCCATTCTGGATGGATACGAAAAATCCGGATGGTACCTATAAAAAGAACACCTTGCAGGCCGACTCAACGGAAAAATTCCCGGTACGGGTTTCGGCCGGACTCTGGCGATACAAGAACTATGACAAGGAGATCTACAAGACCATCAGGCAAAAGCCCGTGTTGAAGCAGAAGAAATATGTCTATTCCGACCTGGGTTTCCATATCTGGCCCAAGGTGATCGAGAAACTTGCCGGGATGAACTACGAGCAATATCTGGCTAAAGAATTCTATGAGCCGCTGGGTGCCGGGACCCTGGGGTATAACCCCTATAAACGTTTTTCCCTCGACCGGATCATCCCCACTGAACGGGATACCTTTTTCAGGATGGAGACGTTGCATGGCTTTGTGCACGACGAGGGAGCCGCCATGCTGGGGGGCGTAAGCGGGAACGCCGGGCTGTTCGGAACCATCGAAGACCTTGCCAAGGTGTACCAGATGTATCTCTGGAACGGTTCCTACGGGGGAAAACAGTATTTCGATCCGGCCGTGATTAAAGAGTTTACCCGCTGTCAGTACGAGCCGGAAGGGATACGGCGAGGCCTGGGCTTTGATAAACCGCTCCTGGGCAACGATACGCTCTCGTTTGAGGATTGTTATCCTTGCCCTTCGGCCTCACCGGCTAGCTTTGGCCATACCGGTTATACCGGCACCATGGTCTGGGCCGATCCTTCGAACGGACTGCTGTTCATCTTCTTCAGCAACCGGGTGTACCCGACAAGAGACAATAACAAACTAACTGATCTGTATATACGGAAATCAATATTGGAGGTGCTGTATGAATCAATTAAGTAGTGGATTGAAGAGGTCGGAGCGAAGCGGAGGTCCCGGTACTCCGGGATTGAAAAGGGTTATGAGGTTGAGAGGGGTTGTGATGGTTGTGGTGGTTGTGATGGTTGTGGTTGTTGGAAGGTTATCCTGTTTAGGACAGATATCCCATAAATTCAATGATCCTGTTATCAGGCAGATCCACGATCTGGCGGACCGCAGGGATGCGGCGGGATTGATGCCGTTTTTGAAGGATACGAACCCGAATTACCGGGGGGAGGCGCTCTTTTGTTTCGGGAGCATCCAGGCGCCGGAGCTGGCCGATAGTTTGTATGCTGCCATGCAGGTGGAGCAGCAGCGTGTGCGGATGATGGGTGCCTGGGCTATCGGGCAGATCGCAAAACCGGAAGCTTTGCCAACGGTGCGGAAAGCGCTGCTGAATGAAAGGGATCCGCTAGTAAGAGGCATGCTCTATGAGGCACTGGGAAAATGCGGTACCGCCGAAGACCTGAACTGGCTGGCTGCAATTGAGGTTCCCTTTGAGGAGACTGAAGGACAGGCTGCCGGTATCCTTCGGTTCGGGCTCCGAAGCATCACAACGGTTGCAGGCAACGACCGGATAGTGAAAATTCTGTCGGCCGGCACGAGTCAGGCGGGGATGGTTTACGCTTCCTATTTCCTGGCCCGCTATGCCGGGATGGACTGGCTCCAGACCCAGCCGGCTGAGATCGAGAGACTATACAACCAGGAGAGGAATGAAGAGATCAAGGCCAACCTGATCAAGGCGGTCATCCGGGCAAAAGACGAAGAAGCCTGGCCGCTCTGCAAAAGTATCCTGGAGTCGGATGCAGATTACCGAATTAATGTTAATATCCTCAATTCCATGCAGTTGATTCCATGGAACAAAGCTATTAAAAACGTCCTGGCGCTGGTGGAGAGTGCCGATCCGAACCTCTCGGTTGCCGCGGCCGAAGCGGTGCAGCGCTTTGCGGTCTATACTGATCTGGGTTCTTTGTTGCAGGCCATCGACAAGACAACCCACTGGCGGAGCCGGTCGCTGTTATTGGGAAAAACGTTGGACCTGGTGAGCGGTAAATCAGGATTGGTAAAAAAAGTGGAAAAGATGATCATTGAATCGATCGGAGCAGCTAAAAGTCCGACCGAGAAAGCCTGGTATATCGATGCCCTGGCATCCGATCCCACACAATATTTTTTGATTGAGGAGCAATTGAAAAATAATCCGCCGGCCGTGGTATATACCCATTCCCTGGAGACCCTGACCGCGATGAAACAGCATAAGAATTTCGACGTGGCGGCCAAAGCAGTATCTGCCCAAGGCATCGACCTGAAAAGCGAGTTTTCCCGGCTTGAGGCGGCCTATCCCATGCCTGTGGATCCGAAAGCCGAATACGGTCACCCGATCGACTGGGCGCGGGTTCAGAAACTGGATCCAAAACAGAAAGTGGCCATACAGACCTCCAAGGGAGAGTTCATTGTTCAACTGAACGTAACTTGGTGTCCTGCCACCTGTGCCACCTTTGCCGAACTGATCGAATCGGGTTTTTACCGGAACCTCACCATCCATCGCGTGGTCCCGAATTTCGTTGTCCAGGATGGCTGCCCGCGCAGTGACGGCTGGGGCGGTCCGCCCTTTACCATCCGGTCGGAGTTCAGCCCAATCCCGTTCATGGAAGGGACCCTGGGAATGGCCTCTTCCGGGAAAGACACCGAAGGGAGCCAGTGGTACGTCACTCATTCGCCGACTCCACATCTCGACGGCAGGTACACCAACTTTGGATTCGTAATTTCCGGGATGGAGGTGGTACACAAGCTGGAGGTGGGGGATACGATTATCGGGATGGAGATGATAGACTGATGACGGATTCGGGATATCGGATATTGGATATTGGAAAGGAAGATTTGCGTTGCTAATATAAACTCTTATAGATTGTTAATGCAAACCGTTGAGGGAATCCGGATACCATGAAACGGGAATTGCAGGGACTGATCGAGGCTATGATTTTAATACATATTTAGTTCTTGGATTTTTTTAGAAAATACACCGCTCCGCCTAACAAAACAAGCATAAGTGCCAGTGAGATGATTTGTAGTACTACTCCAATCGTATGGTTAGTATATAATAACTTAGTTGAAAAATGACTGGCTGGAATAAAAACAGCAAACACTCCCAGAACAAACAGTAACATCTTCACATTGGGTTTGGTTTTGGGTTTGGTTTTTTCCCGCAGGAACCAATGACAGGCTACAAGAGCTACTATGCCAAGTACTCCGTAAATGATGGCATGTTTCACATTAGCGGAAACTAAGATAATAAGAGCCACGCCGATGATGGACTGCAGGATTGCCAGATTTATTCTTTTAGGTGTAGTTTTCATGATTTAAATAAGATTAATATTATTCAAGAATTAATAATCCCAATTAATTCATTAGACTGATTTGAAAACTTCTGAATCCCTTTCTATATTTAG
>CAZJNQ010000034.1:0-31167 GCA_964547475.1 uncultured Porphyromonadaceae bacterium | reverse complement strand
GGAGACGATGATTTCCTGTATAAAGGGAATGCCACCCTGCATATCCTGCTACGCGACAGGCAGATCCAGCATGAGTTCAGGGTTCGTGACGGCTCTCATTCATGGAGCTATTGGCGAACAGGGATCACCGATGGACTGAAGTTTATCGGGGAGAGCTTTCACAGATAGTGAGGAGTGAGGGTGTGGAAATGTGGAAATGTGGAAGTGTGGAAGTGTGGAAGTGTAAAAATGTGGAAATGTGGAAATGTGATGAAGTGATGAGGTGATGAAGAGAATAATATGAGAAGAATTATTGTTATTTTAACTATCTGGTTTTGTTTTACTTGCGTCTGGTCGCAGGATGGAAAGATCAGTTTTGCGAGTGATGATCCGGTCCTTGTGCAGGGATTTGAATGGGCAAAAAAACAGGCTCTCGCTTATGTCAACCGGGGCACTGATCCTGTGGGGCACTGGTATGAAGCAGCCTTGCCCAACCGGTATGCTTTCTGCATGCGGGATGTGTCGCATCAACTGGTTGGGGCGCATATGCTCGGCCTGGACGATATCAATAAAAACCTGCTGACCAAGTTCGTTTCGACCATCGCAGACAGCCGCGACTGGTGCGGCTATTGGGAAATCGACAAGTGGAACCGCCCGGCACCTGTTGATTACAAAAACGACCAGGATTTCTGGTACAATCTCCCCGCTAATTTTGATATCCTGGATGCCTGTTACCGGGCTTATGCCTGGTCTGCTGATCCGGATTACCTGTTTGATCCCGTCTTTATCAACTATTATGAAAAGTCGCTTAACGAATATGTCAGCCGTTGGGATCCTGATCGTGACGGCATCATGCAAGGTGCGGACAGCACTTCAGTCCGGGGCTTGAGTTCCTATAATGAAGAAAAATCCGGCAAGGTGGGCTCAGATCTGGTGGCGGGGCAGTACATAGGCTATCAGGATTACAGCAAAATGCTTAAAATCAGGAAACTGGGTGAACTGTCAACCGATTATGCACGGAGAGCTGAAAAGATCTGGATACACCTGAACACGGTTTGGTGGGATCCGGTCCGGGAGCTGTATCATCATTATATCCTATATGATGGCAGCTGGCTGGACGACAAGCAGATGATGTCATTCCTGCTGAGATGGGGAGTCGTTCCCCCGGAGCGGAAAGCTCCGATCCTGGATCACCTGCTATCTGTTTACCAGCAGACGGGCACCGAGATGAATACGTATTATCCGCTTGAGTTTTATCGATTTGAACAAAACGACAGAGCTTATTCGCTTTTGACCCGGCTCATGTCACCCGGTTTCAACCGCAGGGAGTACCCTGAGGTTTCCTTTGCCGTTCTGGAAACTGTTGCCATGGGTCTAATGGGGATTCTGCCCGATCCGCTGACCCGGTCGGTAACGACCGTTTCTCGTCTGACCGCTGCCACCGGCTGGGCCCAATTGAAAGATATGCCTTTGTTTGACGGGACAATCACCCTGAAGCATGAGGGGGTTTTTTGTTCCACGCTCACCAACAATACCAGGCGGAACATTACCTGGCATGCCCGTTCGGCAACCGATCAGATCAGGACCCTGGTCGTTAAACCGGGACGAACCGGAGCTATACTGTTCGCAAGGTAGTCCTGCCGGTGGTTAACCGGACCTTCATTCATCACCCTGCCGTGGAAGGATTTCTGTCCCGTGCCAGCGAAGCCCAGATACCCAACAGGCTTAATGGTATGAATATCCCGAAGACAACCGGCAGGGTATGGAGAAATTGCGTGTGATTGGATTCCGTAATTGAAGCCTGGCCGATAAAAATATGTATGACGAGCGTGGCAACCGCCATGCTGGTCATCTGTCCGGTAAGGCGCATGGTGGCTACGGTGGCCGAGGCTATTCCCAGGTCTTTTTTCCCGACTGAACTCATGACAGCGTTGGTGTTGGGAGAGGAAAACAACCCAAACCCGGTTCCCATGATGACGAGCGTGAACAACAGGTAGGAGGTGGAAGTGGCAGCTCCTACAAACGCCAAGAGGACCAGTCCGGCGCAAATCACCGCCAGGCCCAGGGAAGCCAGGATACCGGGACGTACGCGATCAGACATCCTTCCCGAGAATGATGCCACAAGGGCCATCATCACCGGTTGAACCATGAGCAGGAGTCCGGCTTCCCTGGCTGTCAGCCCTTTAATATATTGCAGATAAAGGCTCAGTAAAAAGGTGACAGCGAAAGTGGTGGCATAGTTGATCATGGCAGCCAGGTTCGAAAGGGCGAAGAGCCGGTTTTTCAAAAAAAGCTGCATGTCGAAAACCGGGTGCGGGGTTTTCATTTCGATAATCCCGAATAACAGGAGTCCCGCTGCACCGGTCACCGACAGTACAATGGCAAGAGTGTCGGGGAGTGTGGAAAGCCCATACATGAGCGCCGACATGGAGAGTACGTAAATCATTGAGCCCCTGTAATCAAAAGGTTCCGTGGCAGGTTCGCTGCGTTTCAGCTTCAGCAGGAGAAGCCCGGTCAGGGCCACCGCCAGGCCAAGGGGTCCGATAAAGAGGAAAATGCTCTGCCACCCCAGGTGATGGGTCATCAGACCGCCGAGCACGGGTGCCAGGGAGAGCCCGAGATAGACTGAAGTTACATTGATCCCGATGACTTTTCCGCGCTGGCCGGGAGGGAAAGCTGAAGTGATGATCGCCATGTTGGTACCGAACATCATGGAACTTCCGATTCCCTGGATCACGCGCAAGGCCAGCAGCATGCCGGTTGACGTGGCCCATGCGCAGGAGAAAGATGAAAGGGACACGATGATGGTCCCATAGATGAATATCCTGACCCTTCCCACACGGTCTGCCAGTTTTCCCATAGGAACCAGGAAAACCGCTGAAGAGAGGAGATACGACATGGCCACCCAACTCAGCGTGACCGCACTCATGCTGAAATGATCCCCCATGGCCGGTAGTGCGATATTCACCGACGCTCCCAGAAAAGGCGTGATGAACGAAGTCACCACCACCAGCCCCAACACAAGGTTTTTATTGCCTTTCTCCATTTCCTTCCTCCTTCCTCCTTCCTCCTTCCTCCTTAAAGAGGATATCTCCCCATCTTCCTAACCAGCTTCACAACGTAATCATAATTCTGGCCCGACACGTTTGATGGTACCGAATGATCCGATTGGAAAATGTATCCGCCCCCGACGGCGGCCTTCAGGTTATGAATGACCAGATTCCTGAGGTCCTCAGATGATCCGTTGGCCCAGGTCAGGACATCAAACCCGCCGCAGAATGCCATCTCGTGGCCAAATTCCTTGCGGAATTCCACAACATCCATCCCGGCTTTTTTTTCCATGGGATTATAAGCCTCGATGCCCATCTCGATCAGGTCCCGGAATATCCGGTGGGAATTCCCGCATCCATGGTAGATGACCGGTATGCCCTGTTCATGGCATATATCCACCAACGATTGAACTACCGGCTTGAAAAACCGGCGCCAGTTTTCCGGTGAAAAGAGCATATCCCGCCCGTATGCCACGTCACCCCATATCACCATGCCGTCCAGCATTCCTCCGGCCGCCTGTAGCTGTCCGAGAGTGATGCCCTCGAGATAAGTTTTCAGCCGGTTCATGAAAGTGCCGAACTCATCGGGATAGAGCAGCATCCAGTACATCGCATTTTCAGGGCCGGTAATCCTCCAGAGCAATTCATAACCTTCGCAGACGCTTCCATAAACCGGGAAATCGGGATAGAGAGATCTGACAGTTTCGACCCAGGCGGGTGTATTGCGATAGTACCCGTCACCCAGCCCGGACAGTTGGTTGTCCCCTGACTCAAAATAGCGTCTGGGATCGAAGGGATCGTCAAACTGGAAATCCAGGAGCTTGTCGATCGTATCCGTCTCGAAAACCAGGAAGGCCGGCATCGGATCGGCAAATTTCTTGCGGATGACCGCATCAAAGCCGGTGCGGACCATAACCATTTCATCGGTCTTCTCCAATAATTCGAACGGCCGGATGTGCGGATCCATGTTAGGATTCGTGACTTGCCAGTCCAGATCGTAATAACGGTAGATATCGGTATCCGGCGGCAGTTCAAGGTCCTTGCGCCATCTTTCAATGAAACTGCCCCAGAAAAAATCACCGACGGGAACCCTGTCGGGTTCTTGATGCCTGAGAGCCTTGTTCATTCGCTCCAGCTTGGCCAGGCAATTGGCAGTGCGGTTTTGCATGCCGAAAAGTACGAAAAAGGGTTTTATTTTAAAGACCCAGAAACCTGACCGACAGGCCGCAGAGGAGGATGATGCCGCCGGAGATGGCATGCATGAAGCGTTCGAGCCTCGCCACCGGGAGGAAACTGATGCCCGACAAAGTCACCAACACGATGGTTGTCATGGTAACAACGGTCACCAGGCTGAACAGAGCTGTCACCATGAAAATGCCTCCCGCGTTGTCCTGCGCAGCCGGGTACATCACCAGGGGGATAAGAGGTTCGCAGGGACCCAGAATAAAAATGGTGAAAAGCACCCAGGGTGTCATCTTTTTACCGGCAGGCTGGCTATGGGAATGGACATGGAGTCCCCAATGCCTGTGGACGTGATTGTGCACCGTGCCGCCGGCATGGGCATGGGCATGGTCGTGGGGACGGTTCCTGAAAGCTTTTCGCAAGCCCCAGGCCAGGTAAACCAATCCGAAGGCGATCAGTGCCCATGCTGCCAGGTCTCCCCTGGCCGATTCAATCCTCTCGAGCTTCGACACTCCGATCCCGAGGGCAATGCCCAATAATCCGATCACCACCGAGCTGAGCACATGGCCCAAACCGCACAGGATCGTGATCCAAAGGGTTTTTCTGGTACTCCATCCACCTGATTGGGCCATTGCTATGAATGGAAGGTAATGATCCGGACCCAGGAGTGTATGAATGAATCCCAATCCCGCAGCGGTATAAACAAGAGCGGATAATTCCGGATCGATCATGGTATCTCTGGCAGACAGGTTTGCTTGAAGTGACGTAAGGTAACAATAATTAAGTGTGTCCCCTAACAAGATGGAATATTATTTGGCCCCGAATAACCAGCCGGGATGCCAGTTGTCCGGGTAAACTTTCTTTTACCTTTACTTCATGGATTGGAAGATCGAACAGGAATGGGTCATTATGCGTTATTTCCGGAAATATTGCCGGGAATTTCCGGCCGGAAGGCTGCGTAAGGGAGAATCACCGGATTTCAAGCTGTGGGTTTCGCCCAGGAAGTTTATCGGCATCGAGGTTACCCAGGTTCACCCCCCTCCCCTGCCTGATCCCGTTCCCGGATTCCTGGATTACCGGTTTGCCACAGCACAGTTCAGATCAACCCTGTCGGCCAAGGAGGATAAACTCAACATATACCGCAAGCAGAAACCGGAACAGATTTGGCTGCTTATCTTTGCTGACTACACGGAAACTGACGCAATTGAAAAAATTCTCCATGAGGCAGGTCAGGAACCGTTGCGGACAGGGTATAACCGGGTTTTTATTTTTGATGTCGATCAGCACAGAGTCGTGTCAATCAAATAGATGGACTTCATTGTCATAATCGGTATTGCTGTTGGGTTATCCATGGACGCGCTGGCAGTTTCCATAGCCAACGGATTCATGATCAAGCAACTGCGGGTCAGGCATGCCTTAAGGATCGCTTTTTTCTTTGGTTTTTTCCAGGCCATGATGCCCCTTATCGGCTGGGCTGCGGGCATCACCTTCAGCCAGTACATAACAAGCGTTGATCACTGGATTGCGTTCGGGCTTCTTTTATTGGTCGGCGGGCGCATGATCTGGGAAAGCCTGTCTGGTTCCAAAAAGGGCGAAGCTGTCAAGAACTGCCTTCACTTTCCTACGCTCCTGATGCTCTCCATCGCCACGAGCATAGATGCCCTGGCAGTGGGTGTCAGTTTTGCGTTCCTCGACATGACGATCTGGCTTCCGATCCTGATCATTGGCCTTATCACCTTTGTGATCTGTTTTATAGGGGTCAATATCGGGAGCAGGCTTGGACCGGTGTTCGGCAACAAGCTTGGAATCATCGGCGGCTTGGTACTGGTCGGCATCGGCCTTAAGATTCTGATTGAACATCTGGGGGGAAACGCTTGAAGAGAGACAAGAGACTAGAGACTAGAGACAAGAGACTAGAGACTAGAGACAAGAGACTAGAGACAAGAGACTAATAGACTGAGAGACCGGGGTAACCATCTCAACCATTACAACCATCACAACCACAGCAACAACAACTAATCAATGAACCCACTACTTACTCCACCCAAAGAGCAAATCACTGAGATTATCGGAAGGATCTATCGCCGGGGACTGACAACCACCACCGGAGGGAACATATCCATCCGGGATGCAAACGGGGATGTATGGGTGACCCCGGCAGGCATTGACAAAGGATCCTTGCGGCCGGCCGACATTGTTTGTGTTCACCCTGACGGTTCCGTTTCGGGCATTCATAAACCGTCATCCGAATTGCCGTTTCACCAGGCCATCTATGAAAGGCGGCCTGACCTGAGAGCCATTGTGCATGCTCACCCGCCGGCCCTGGTGTCATTCAGCATTGTCGGAAGTTTCCCGGACACCAACGTCATCCCCCAGGCCAGGCAGGTTTGCGGCCCTATCGGGTTTGCCTCTTACGAATTGCCGGGAAGCCAGGCATTGGGAGAAGTCATAGCCGTTCAGTTTGCCCAGGGTTTCAACGCGGTGATCCTTGAAAACCATGGAACCGTGGTAGGCGGAACCGATCTGAAAGAAGCATTTGAACGCTTTGAAACCTTTGAATTCGTGGCGAGAATCCTGATCAACGCCCGAAGGCTGGGTGAGCCCAATTACCTGAATGAAGATCAGATACAGGCTTTTGAGGCCCAATACAACGAGCCCTTCCCGGAAATGGAAAAGGCGGAATATCCTTCCGATGAAACAGAGCTCCGCTCCGAAATTTGCCGTATCGTTCGCCGGGCTTGCGACCAGGGACTCATGATCAGCACCTACGGGACCGTTTCCGCGCGCTGGCGCGGGGAGGATTTCCTGATCACTCCGCGAAACTTTTCGCGCTGGGACATCGAGAGCTCAGCGGTTGTACAAATAAGGGGAGGTAAAAGTGAACCGGGAAAAACACCAAGCCGGTCGGTCCGGATACACCAGGACATTTACCGGAGGAATCCATCCGTAAAAGCGATCCTGTTTACCCAGGCACCCTATTCCATGGCTTTCGGAGTGGCAGGTAAAAGCTTTGACAACCGGACGATCCCTGAAAGCTGGATCCTTCTGCAGGATGTACCCCTGCTGCAGTTTGGCGCTCACTTTGCCGGCCAGCAGCAAATCAGCCAGTCGCTGAGATCCGATCACCCGGTGCTGATCATCAGGAATGACAGCATATTGGTGACGGGGAGCAGCCTGTTGCATGCCTTTGACCGACTGGAAGTCGCCGAATTCAGTGCCAGATCGCTGATTAACAGCATTCCGCTCGGCCGGATGAAGCCGATCAATGAAATCCAGATTGAAGAATTGCGCAAAAAGTTCCTCCCGGATGAATAATTTTCCGAAAACCGATGAATGTTATAAAATATCAATACCTTTGCACGGATTTTAATTTAAATGCTTTTATGAAAATTTATGTAGGAAGTCTTCCTTACCGTGTTAACGGTGATGATTTGAAGCAAATCTTTGAAGAGTATGGCGAAGTGAGCTCAGCCACGGTTATTTCTGACAAATACACCGGAAGGAGCAAAGGTTTTGGTTTCGTTGAAATGAATAATGACGACGAAGCAAAAAAAGCTATCGAACAGCTGAATGGCGCCGAAGTTGAAGGTCGGACCATCGTTGTTAATCAGGCCATTGAAAAACAGGACAATTTCAAGAAAAGAGATAATACTCGCCGGGACAACTTCCGGAAGAATTATTAAGATCTGGAAGTAATCGTCGTGTTAAGAATGATCTTACGACCCCGCCACAAGCGGGGTTGTTTGTTTTTACTTCCCACACAGCCAATGTGGTTCCGATCCCTGATTTCTGGTTTGTAAACCGTCAATCTCATGAAACGTCTGACACTTTACCTGGTCATTCTGGTGTTGCTGATGGGGGCACTGGCACTGTTCCTCTGGCTCAGGCCTGTCCACAAAGCAGCTGAAAACGTACACGGAGAATTCGAGGGTACGGCATTGGTCATCACCGGTGCCGGGGCCAGGATCTCCCAGGAGGCAGCTCTCCTGGAATACCTTCACCGGAAAGGAGAACTGGATCGTGTTGTGTTCATCACTGGCGTTTCCTCAGGAGCACTTAATTCGGTCATGCTGAATGCCATACTTAGCAACCGGTACACCTGGGAGCAGTACAGGAATCTCATGTTCAACATGACCAATCAGGGTATTTTCCGCCACACGGGTAACTCCCTTCCGGTCAACACGGATCCGCTTCGGAAATTGCTCACAACGGTCCTGCATGACAGCATCGGTTTTTACCGGATGGGCGACCTGCCTATCCCAACTTCGCTATCGGTGGTGAGCCTCAGGCTCAAAAATATCACCTCTTCAACTTACCGGCTTAGCAACAGGCGGATCAATCCTGAATGTGATCCCGATCTTGATCTGGTGGAGGTTCTCATGGCTTCGACGGCCTTCCCGGTAGCTTTTCCTCCGGTAACCATCAGTCAGGCACCTACTTTACCCACGGGCAAGTTCATTGATGGCGGTGCCGGATCTGATTACATCCCGTACAGGTCAGTCATCGAGTTTGAGAATTTCAGAGGAGTTAATGTGGAGAAAATGCTGATTATCAGTAGAAAACTCGATACGGAGGCAGGTATGCAAGCTGAATTGGCAGAATTAGGATTCGAACGGGCAGATCAGGTCAGTAAACTGGGAATATCCCTGGAGGAAGTGGGGCGATCGGCTTTCAAGAAAAGCCTGCTAAACCTGCAAAGGGAGGCTCCCGGCTTGTCAGGGAGGACGTTCCTCTATATCCCAGATCTGCCCAGGGATTATTCGATCTTTGATTTTCACAGCCTGAAAGAACAGTTCGAAATGACTCTCCGGTGGGCTGAGCAGAATGATCCCGTTCCATTCGCCGAGATCGTGCCGGAAAAGAATTAGCCTACCGCGATTTCCCGGATGATCTTCAGGCACCGGTCAATTTCATCGGTACTGTTATAAATATGGGTCGAATGCCTCAACCCATGAATATCGCTCGAGGCACGGGGTCTCAGGCGGTCGCGGTTCCAGAGCAGCTCCTGGAGGCGGGAACCTGTCCAACCTTCGACATTATAAACGGTGATAGCCGCGCACATGCTCTCATCTTCGGGAGAGTAAATCCTGACCCTGGGTATTTTTTTAAGCTCATCGCGCAAGTATTTGCCCAGGAATTTAATACGTCCCAGAATCTTCTCGTGCCCGATCTCATTATGAAAATCTATTGCTGTCTCAAGACCGTGCAATAAAGTCAGGCTGCCTGTACCTCTTTGCGTAAACCGAAATCCTTCATCTTCATGGTTATCCCATTGAGAGCTTGCCAGGGTGGTTGATAGGGCAGGTGCAACCTCTTTTTTCAGGTACAGGAAGCCGTTTCCCGCCGGTGCCAGAATCCATTTGTGAAAGCACCCCACGTAAGCGTCACAGCCGATATCAGTCAGGTCAAGCGGGACATGGCCAAGCGCCTGCGCACCGTCAAGGACCGTAAAAATTCCACGGCTCCTTGCTGCCGAGCAGATCTCCTTGACCGGAAGAATGGCACCGCTGCCTGTAATCACATGGGACAGGACCAGGACTTTGGTCTTTTTGGTAAACTCCCGGGTGATCAGGTCCACTATCTCCCCGGGAGAATGGGCAGGTTTTGGCAACGGGATCTCGCGGTAAACTATCCTATCCCGTTTCTGGCGCGCCTGCCAACAGCTGATCCCGCCCGGATGCTCCTGGTTGCTGGTCAGGACTTCATCGCCTTTCTCCAGCTCCATGCCCATGGCCACATAACACATGGCCGTTGTTACATTTTCAGTCAGTGCGATCTCCCTGTAATCGGCATTCATCAATGTGGCAGCTTTCTGGCGTATCTCGATATAGGGAAAATAGCCGGACATGGTATCTCCGTCGGCAGCATAATCCCATTCCGCCATATTGGAAGCCACCTTATGCAGGTGCTCGGTCATCCGCGCCACGACAACCCTCGGCATGGCTCCCAAAGTGCCGGTATTGAAAAAGACCTGATCGGTCCTGAGCATGAATTGTTGCCTGAGCTTATCCCAGAAGGACGGATCCTCTGTGCCCGGAATGGACGGTATGTCAAACTCAGACCGGAGCTCATCCACGCTGCTCAACCGGGCAGCCCAAGATCCCTGGGACAGGAAAGGCCATGCTGCGGCAGTTAACGCCATTTTCCTGATAACATCCCTGCGATTAGTCATTTTACAAGGTTTTGAACATGAAAGTTAGTGATAAAGTGGAAGAGTGAATAAATGATAGAACAGAAAAGTGATAAAGTGGCTATATTGTATTGTCTTTGGCTTGTCACTCGAAACGACCATGGGTAACCGACCTGTGAAGAACATTTTGATGATTTTGCTGCTGCAGCTTAAGATGGCTGGTCATCTGTCGAATCAGATATCCGCCTTTGCGCGTATAAAAAAAGAAGTCGATGATTTTTTTCTTAGTTATTGCATTTAATACAATTTTTTACTTTTGGAGAAAATGTTTCAGCCATGAGAATCTTTGATGACGAAGAACAGTTTTTTAGGCTAGAAGACGATGGCAGTCAGGCTGATGGTCTGGATGATCAGTTGTTGGATGAGGAGGAGGAGGATGAATTCGGTTTCGAAGAAGAGGAAATCGAGGAATTCTCTTTAGAGGAAATGGACGAGGAATTTGACTTTGAAGATGAAGGGGAATTCTCATTTGACGATGAAGGGGAAGAAGAGGGGGAAGAAGACATGGACTGGGACGAGAAAGATCTGAGGTAGTTTCAGCCTGGTTGTCCGGGTACTGGCGGTCGCCCTGGCCGATAATTAACAGAAACGCGAATTCCCGGGAATAAACAGGCTTAATTTTTCGTACTTTTGTAAAGTAAAATTCATCTCCATGAAGAGAAAAACTATTTTGCTGTCAGGTCTGATCGCCATGATTCCTTTCATTGCGTTCAGCCAGGATTGCGCAAGCCCTGGCAATGTTTTCTCCTTCATGTTTCAGGGCAAGCAATATGAAGTGGTCAAGGAGTTGTATAGCTGGGCCATTGCTTCTCAATGTGCGGTTGACCGTGGCGGGTACCTGGTCCAGATCAATTCAAGGGAAGAACAGGATACCGTTTACCAGGCTATCATCAACGGGGCGAAAATTGCGACCAATTATAAGCCGATCGGTGACGGAGGAGGCGCATCGTATGTCTGGATCGGCGCTACCGACAGGGTGACCGAAGGCACCTGGCTATGGGATGGCAACAATGATGGCGTGGGCACAAATTTCTGGACGGGACAGGGCCTTGCCGGCAGCGGCACAGGAGCGGCAATTGGTGGTAATTTCAATAATTGGGGCGGAGCCTCACTCAATCCCACGAATCCGAGCCGGCGCATGGAACCGGATGATTTTAACAGCAATCAAGATGCCGCCGGCATGGCTCTCTCGCGGTGGCCGGCCTTGTCCGGATCACTGGGAATCGCCAGTGAATGGAATGACCTCAGTACCTCCAACACGCTCTATTTTGTTATCGAATACGACAGTGCAAGCGGTACACATCCCGATGAATTACGGACACAGGTCACCGTTTTCCCCAATCCGGCTACGGATCACCTGACCATAACTTCGGCCGGTAATTTGAATCCCGTAGTTTCAGTCAGGATATACAACATCCTCGGTTCAGTCATCTATCACACGGAGGGGATCCGGGTGAATGAATTGTCGGTCAGCCTCTCGGATTACCAGTCAGGAGCCTACATCGTGCATGTTGAACTGGCAAAGGGCGAATCTGTCCGCCGGAAAATCATGATCCGTTAGCCGATCCTTCCCGACAGGACCACCTTTTCATATTGCTGGATCTCCCGGATATAACCGGTACCGTGAGGGGCGTCGCCCATCAGGCAGAAATAGTCCCAAACCGCCCCGAAAGGCATGGTTTTCATTTCCTCCAACAATGCCAGACGTTCGAAATTCCGGCCTTCATTCTCCAGGCTGGTCAGCTGGTCCAAAGGCTCAAGCAGGGCAAACAGAAAGGCTTTCAGCACGGCACGTGAACCGGTAACGAGTGCACCTGTCCGGTTGATGCTTGCATCAAAGAAATCCAGTCCCAGGTGTACCCTGTCCAGGGCGCCTGAACGGACTACTTCATGAGCAATAAACTGAACATCATCATTCAGGGTGACGACATGATCGCTGTCCCAGTGGATCCCTCTGGTCAAATGCAGCATCAATTCCGTTGTAAAAGGAAGCAATGAGGATATTTTATCACCGACCAGTTCTGTCGGATGAAAATGTCCGTTATCCAGGCAGATCATCAGGTTTTTCTGAAGGGCATAAGCCAGGTAAAATTCATGGGAGCCGACCGTCATGGCTTCACTTCCTATCCCGAAAAGCTTGCTTTCGACCGAATCTTTCATTTGCCCGGCAGGATAGGATACCGAGAATATTTCATCCAGTGATTCCCTGAGCCGTTCACGGAGGTGTAACCGGGCAACCGGCAGGTCTTTGGATCCGTCTGGTATCCAAAGGTTATGAAAACAGGGTTCTCCCTGAGCCTGCCCCAGGTCGGCGGCAATCCCCCGGCAAGCCTGGACGTGCCTGATCCAGTACTTCCGGATGTCCGCATCGGGGTGGGACAAGGTCAATCCGCTGGCTGCCTTCGGATGATTGAAACAGGTTGAATTGAAATCGAGGCAGGTCTTCACCTGACGGGCCCAGTCGATCCAGGCAACAAAATGCCGGCTGGAGAAATCCGTACGCTCCACCGGTTGTCCCCCGAAATCACCATATATGGAATGAATGTTGATCCTGTGCCGGCCGGGTACCAATTCCAGGACCAGTTCCAGGTCGCTCTGCAATTCTTCGAGATTCCGGGCACGGCCGGGATAGTTGCCTGTCACCTGCATGCCACCTGATGCCCCGCCAGCGGTAAACTCAAAGCCCTGGACATCATCAGCCTGCCAACAGGGTATCGACAGGACGACATGGTGCATCCAGTTCAATACCTCAACGGTATTAACCCCCAGTTCCAGATAACGCTCGTGAGCCTGCTGATAGGCCTTTTCTACGAAGAGATCGGATTTCATCGGATGATTTTGATCAAGTCTTAATAATAGGATTCTTCATTCTTTATTCCTCAATCTCTATTCTCTTACTGTCATTTCCTCCCCTTTGAGAGCTTATCCCGGCTTCGATCCAGCCATCATGTCCATCCAGTTTTATCAGGTACCGGAAGGTTTGTGCATCTTTCCCATTGAGCCATAGTTCGGTTTCTTTGCCTGTGCCGGTTTTGAGGACGTTACGATAATCCCTCGAAGGATCAACAAGCGGCAGTTTATCATTCAGGGGAATGATTTTCACATTACCGGATGTGGCCAGTGTCAGCTTGTCCCTGGCATATTTATCCAATTTTTTACTGCGGTCGGAAGCGGATGGATAAGTCCTGTCATTCTTAACGGTCACATCGACCCAGTAAAAGCCGTCACCCTGGGCATTAACCCTGATGTCATCAATTTCGACTTTAGGGAACTGACTGGCACAATAGAGCACAAAATGGGCATTCTTGTCAGCTTCCTGCTCGATGTACCGCGAAGGAGGAGTGCGTCCGACATGTTTTTTGCCGGATCCTCCGATCCAGATCTCACCCAGGTCGGGATGGTTGACCGGGTGGGGAGTGATCCATCCTTCACCTGTCAGTTCAACATCCAGCCATTGCATGTACTCTTCATCAGAAACATCCTGATCGTTGTTGAGGTCAGCATCAGCGACCGGATCTCCCCACAACTCGATCAGGTAAGCATAGGCTCCCAGCATGTTATAGGAAGCTGCCTGGGCCTGACCGCTAAGGCCGCTGAATGTCGGAGTGTAATCCTTGAGGATATAGGCTCCCATGGACACGATGGCGGTTTGGACTTCCAGGTCATGCCGGTACTGGGGAGCCACCTGCCTGTCGAACAGCTGGGCGTACTTGTTGGTTTTTCTCATTTCGTCGAGCCGTTCCTGCACCGTTCCGCGCGGCCCGTATCCTGTTCTGGCCTGCTGTGACGGCTGACCGGCCGGCGGTGTTGCAGCCTGGGGAGCACTGAATAATATCAGCCTTCCCGTATTATGGTAATGGAAACTGGCAAAGATGTTGGGACGGGCCAGCATGGCATTGAACGCGTTACGCGTGACCGGCTCGGACATCGGGTAAGGATTCCCGTCGCGAAGGCTCCACCCATAGGGATAATTCCGGTTCGGATCGGGCCCGCCGATATCGTCCTCATTGATCTGCCCGTCACCGTCATTATCAAATCCTTCGGATCCGATTCTGCGGAAGCGCATTCCGGGATAATCCTTTTCGTCCCCTACCGGGATGAACCGTCTCTTATCCGGAGAAAGCTTGAGCTCACCCCTGGGATCAACAAGATACATCATTGACAATTCTCCATCCCCATCCACGTCTTCAGTCTGGTCTTCATCGAAAAGACCGTCTCCGTCGTCATCTTCAGGCCTGAACGGTTCGCGCGGGTTGTTTTCGGTATTCGGAAATTCAACATAGGAAGCGTTCCCGTCCACATTCAGCCCCGGAAGAATGTAAAAGGTATAATTGTCGACCAATTCATGAACGAATTTGTCATAATCATAGCGCGTGAGCAGGTACCACATCAGGTAGAGGGAGCAAGTGACGCCGTTCACTTCATTTCCATGGACCGCACCATCCACCCACATGGCCGTTTTCGATCCAGGTTCACCGGTTTTCCGATTCGTAACCGTCATCAGGTACTGATCCCGGCCCATCTGGCTCTTGCCGATGCTTTCAACGGAAGCCAGTGCGGGATATTTGGCCGCCATATCCTTCATCATCCCGGTCCACTCGGCATAGCTATAATACCGTTTCCAACTCCAGGGGAAATCCAGTTCCCCATGATAGCCCCCGGCTGATTGCTGAAGCTTATCCTGCGCAAAGGCAGGTGCTGGCGGCAGGATCAACAAAGACAGGCAGGCAGTGACGCAAAGTCTATATAATTTATTCATGGCTTTTCCCTCCCGATTACTGAATTTCGACATCCCGTTCCGATGTGCCTCCTTTTTGGGATGAGGCTACCACCTTGAGCGGCTCATTACCCTTAACCTTGACCAGCCACTTGACTTCAGACGTGGATTTGCCTTGCGGGAATCCGGGAATCCTCAGTTTTCCTGAAAGAACGCCCAGTCTCTGAAAAGCCGGTCCCTGCATAAAAATGACCTTGTCGCGGTCACAGACAAGCCAGGCTACATCCTGTCGGTTACCCGGCAGGTCAGCCCCCCGGGCCAGGTGAGTAGGCAGCTTTCCCACATTCTCGATGGTTGCCGTTACTTCTATCAGCCTTAAACCGTCGGATTTTTCTAAAACTTTTCCCTTGGCTTCCTTCACCGTCACTGCAGGCAGCAGTCCCGCCCTGAACAGTTCATATTGCCAATGAGTTTCACAAATATGCTCGAGCATTTCACCCGGGAAGGCATTACCTGAGAATTGCGGCAGCCATCCACCTGTCTCACCTTTGCCTAACTCAGGATGATCAAAGGGTTTCCAATCCCGGAACCATTTTCCCCCTGCATGGTCCTCCTGGTATTTGATTGCGGCCCGTTGGAAATTGACCCATGCATCCTCACCCGTAAAAGTATGACCCGGCAGGTCTTTGCGGTAATTAAACAGTTCGGTTGTCAACGAATATATTCCGAGTTGCTGGTAAGCCCAATCGGACTGCAAACCAAAGCCATACCGCTGATTATCTTTTTCGCGATAGCTGACTCTCCAGGTTTGAGGGAATTCATAACCCCTCCTGATCGCGTACCGGTTGCCGGATGACTTCTGAAGTTCCTTTTTGAATTTATCTATCGAATCGACATTCGACCATGCAGGAGGTATATCGTCACCCATGAGCTCCACGTATCTCTTGCCCAGGATAAAATCATAAACGGCGATGTCTTTGGGATGCATGACAGAGTCCGATGCCGTTCCCATGGGGCGCTTGACATATCCCCCGGGTGTATGGTAGAACTGAGCCATCAGGATGTTGCGGTGATTGACCATGAATTCGACAACTGCCTGAACCTCGGGTGCGGAAGTCGGGTAGTCCCCTGCCCCGCCCTGAAATCCTTCCTCATTCCACCAGCCTTCCGGAAAATTCCTGTTCAGGTCAAATCCCTGTTCGCCGTCTTCCCCTCTTTTTCCGTCGCCATCGTTGTCCTTATCCTCCCGGATCATGCTCCACCGGGGCTTATCGGTTTTCTCTTTGTCACCCAGCCGGATCATGACACGCGGATCGATGTCATCCTGGATATAATTCCCCTTGGGATCCCTATAGCGAAACCAGGTTATGCGTCCATCCCCATCGAGATCGTCATATCCGTCTTCATTGATTTTTCCATCCTTGTCATCATCCTTCAGAAGGCTATTTCCCCGCTGGGAAAAGTCCTTGTCGACGCTGTTATAAACCCCGTCGGGGTTCACCATCGGGCACACATAGAAAACATTCCTCCTGATCAGGTCGCTCACCTCCGTTTCTGTCCCGAAACCGGTAACCAGTTTATTAATGGTGTACAGGCATACCTCTGTTCCCGTAAACTCATTTCCATGGGTCGCTCCGCATATCCATACCCCGGGCTTGGCCTGGTCATGGGTCATGGGTGGCACGTTGTTAACCTTTTCAGTCCTGGGATTCCTGAGCTCGATCATCCGGTCGAGCAGGACACCGGTTTTCTTATCACTGACGACCAGCACGTAAACCGGGCGACCCATCTGGCTTTCTCCGATCACCAGCAATTCGGTAATATCGGGATAAGCAGCAGCAACGGACTTGAGATAATTCTCGGTTGCGGCAAAACCGTGAAACCGGTCAAAGGAAACAGGGACTTTCTGTGAAAGCGCCAGTCCTGGGTAGAGCAGCAACAACAAAAAAAAGGAAAAGGCGGTTTTTCGCATTTTCGGTCTTAACATCTGTCTCATACTATTGTCATTTAAGTTTTTTGAATTAGGTCAAACCACGACCGCCATCAGGCCCTTAAGGTATTTGCCTTCCGGGAAGGCGGCACTGACCGGGTGATCCGGTGACTGGGAGAGCCAACGGAGGATCCTGAGATCACGTCTGGCGTCCAGCGCTGCATCTGCGACAATTTTCTGAAATAAAGCTTCTTCCATATGTCCGGAACAGGAAAAGGTAAAAAGGATCCCACCCGGGTTCAGCAGCATGGCAGCTAATCGGTTGATATCCTTGTAAGCTCTTGCACCCTTTTCGAGCTGGCTCTTCGATTCAACGAACTTGGGCGGATCCAGTATGATCAGGTCATAGGTTTTATTATGGTCTTTGGCTGCCCGTAAAAAGCGGAATACATCGGCATCGGTGGTATCAAAGACGGAATCGGAAAAACCGTTCAGGCGGGCATTGCCGGCAGCACGGGCGAGGGCCGGTGCCGATGAATCCACCAGGGTCACATGGCTGGCATGGCCTGCAAGGGCTGCGATGGCAAAACCACCTGTATAGCTGAAACAATCGAGAACCGTCCGGCCTGATGCATTTTTTTGAACCAATGAGTGATTCTCCCGCTGATCCAGGTAATGTCCCGTCTTATGTCCTTCCCTCAGGTTAACTTCGAAAATCCGTCCTTCTTCCGATATGCGGATCGTTTCAGGAGGAACATCTCCCCAAAGTATGCCGGTGCTCTCAGACATTCCCTCCTTGTGCCTGATGTCAAGGTCCGAACGCTCAAATATTCCCTTGCATGGCAGGATCTCACTCAGCGCAAGAACCAGTTCCTTTTTCCAGGAATCCGCCCCGGCCGAGGAAAACTGACAGACCAGGTAATCGCCATAACGGTCTGTCACCAATCCCGGCAATCCATCAGATTCGGAAAAGATCATGCGGCAGGCGTCATTCGGGCCGGTCATTCCGATAGACTCGCGGAGCTTGACGGCGGTTACTACTTTCTTTCTGAAAAAATCCAGACCGATCACTTCTTCCGGATTCCACGTCCAGATTCTGACAACAATCTGAGATTCAGGAGAATAAGATCCAAGAGCGAGAGGTTTTCGGTCGTCAGCGGTAACCAGGACCGTCTCGCCTGCGCACGGTTTTCCTTCCACTTGCGCCACAGCGCCGCTGAATATCCAGGGATGCTTCCTAAGAACTGACTTTTCCCTTCCAGGCTTAAGGATGACTGATTTCATACAAGGCAAATAAAACAAGCCGTTTCCTGTCCTTCCGGAAACGGCTTGTCAGCAAATATTTCTGATAATCAGGCTTGGTATCAGTTGACAACCACTTCGGGCTGCCCTTCAGCGTTTTTGACCAGCTGAACTTTCCGGCAACTCCGGTTCAATCGGAATGAACGTTCCTGCCATGTGACCTGTCCATCCGTAGATTGTCCCCGCAAGGTAACCTTGATCCCTCCATCCAGGGTGCTGTAAACCACACAACCGGCAGCCCCGCATTCCGGTTCCTGGTTGTAGGCTTCGGTAACCGTTCCCACGCGCTCATCATTGATATAAACATCGATGTCCGAATCCGTACTGGTCCATATCGTCACTTCGTAAGTCCGTGTGGACGCACCATAGATATCATAGTACTGAGAGTAATTACCGCCACACCCGGTAAGGAGTCCGATCAGGATCAGCAACGGCCAAGTTTTAGTTACTTTTGTTTTCATAGGTTACAGTCATTAGTAAGTGCGAATATATAAAATAGCCGATACATTCGCAATCCAAAACCGGCAGACCGGTCTTTTTTTTCTGCTGGGATTCATCCTGCTGGCCATACTGATCCGTACCCATCTCAATTTCAGCCAAGAGCTGATTCCCGGGGTCAACGGGGGTTACTATCCGTTGTTGGCCCGAAACCTGCTTGATTTTAATTCGGTCCGGTATCCGGATGCCCCACTGGTCCATTGGCTGATTGCCGGAATATCCTGGCTTATCGGGCTCCTGACCGACTTGACCCGGGATCAGTCGGTAATTGCCGCTGCCAAGCTGTTTGATTCGGCAATACCTCCTCTGACAGCCATTCCCGTCTACCTGGCCTCAAGAGAAATATTGGGTTGTGACAGAAGACAATTATCTGCCACGATAATCCTTCCCGGATTCAGCATTCTGTACCTGGCACCCCTGCTGTTCTTTTGTTCGGATATGGTCAAGAACTCATTGGGAATGGTGTGGTTCGCCTTTTTCCTTTACTTCTTCATCAGGTTTCAGGTGTACCGTCACAGCCGGGACCTCCTGATAACAGGCGGAGCATTCGTGGTTACCGGGCTGACGCATATCGGAACTTTTGCCGTGGAAATGGTCTTTGCCCTGATCTGCGGGATCTTTTACCTGATCCGGACTTTGCGTACCGCCAGGATCCGTCGCCTGATCCTGGCAGCCATTATTGTTTCAGGGATTGTATTGGTCAGTCTATTCCTGCTCAGGGGAGATCCGGACCGGCAGTCACGGCTCAGCTCATTCTACTGTAATCCTCTCCGGATTTTTGAATTTCCTTACCTGTTCCTGCTGATGGACGGACAAAATCCCTACACAGGTATCCTTTGGTTCAACTTTCTGCTAATCAACATCCTGTCAATTGCAGGCTTCATTTTATTAATGACAGGATTCAAAGATCTTGATCCCGGGGAAAGGCTGTGTTCCCTGAGTCTTTCCGCATTATGCCTTTTTGTTTCCTCTCCGCTGATCGGGATTGAATGGACGCTTCGCTACCATTTGATGGCTTACCTGCCGCTGGTCTTCCTGTATCTCTATCTGTTCAAACTGGTCAGGAAAAGGATTTTCAGGATCATTATGATTTCGGTTTTTGGATTGATGACCGCTTTTTCAGTTTGGACCAGCCTGGCCTCCACCCGTCAGCCTGCCATCACCTTACAATCATACGAAGACCTGAAAAGGATCGGTGAAACAGTGGAAATCCGGTCGGGAGACCTGATTGTCGCCCGTCATGGACTCGAATGGTGGACCGGGTGGGTTCTCGGTTGCCGGACCGGCAAGGAATACTGCCTCTCTCCGAAGGATTGGGACCGTTATAATGGAATATACCTGCTCAGACAGAAGAAAGGGAACAACTATCCCGGCCACCGGGGAACCGGACAATTTGCCGAATTCAGGATACCTGAGTCATCCATCCCCATATATTCGAGTGAATACTTCGACCTTTTCAAACTGGCAAAGCCTTCTCCCGATGAATTCTACCCTGGTGAACTTCCGTTGTTACAGGGGAGAATTGAATCAATCAGGGATCATTCGATCATTATATTGTCTGACGGCTACCTCCAGGAAGTCGTGCTTTCCGGCGAAACCCTACTTCCCGGGTTAAGGCCCGGAGAAGCCGGAGAAGGCATGATGGCGGATGTGTGGGGGCGGCGAATCCCTTTTAGTTTGAAAATTCTGGCAGATACCCTACTGATTACCAATTAATCTCAACTTCCATATTATGAAGCCAAGCCGGTTATTGTTTTTTCTCTCCCTTTTTCCTTTTTCCTTTTTCCTTTTTCCTTCCGGCCTCCTCCACGGTCAGGATTGGCCGGTTCTGAAGACCTATGATCAGCAGCACCTTTTCCAGGTAGCTCTGCCCATCGGGGGCATTGGCACCGGGACCGTTTCCCTGGGAGGACGGGGAGAACTCCGCGACTGGGAGATCATGAACCGGCCGGGGAAAGGATTCAGCACGCTAACCAAGGGGAATGGCGCTCCTTTTTTTGCCATTTTTATCCGGGAAGGTGACCAGACCTGTTCGAAGGGTTTACTCGGCCCGTTGTACGATGTCGAATATCAGGATAAAGAAGGAAGGCCTGTAAACAACCATGGCTTGCCCCGGTTCGGATCAGCTTCGTTTTCAACGGCTTATCCATTTGGAATTGTGCACCTGTCTGATTCCCGCCTTCCCGTATCCGTGGATATCAAGGGTTTTAATCCGCTGATCCCGGCGAATGCAGATGACAGCGGTATTCCCATGGCTGTTTTGTATTACGAGGTTACCAACAACAGCAGCCAGGAGGTGATTGTTTCCATTGCCGGCACGATCAGGAATTTCATCGGCAGGGATGGAGGCGAGTCGATCGAGGACTGGAAAGGGGATGATTTTTTTACAGGTGCCCGGGACAATAAAAACGTCTACAGGAGAGACAGCAGCTGCCAGGGCATCTTTTTTTATTCTGATGGGGTGGCTAGGGATCACCCTGCCTGGGGAACCATGAGCCTGACGACAACCGAAACGGAAGGGATCTCCTACCGCCTGTCATCGGTGCCGAACGACTGGGAAAACGCCCTCCTTAATTTCTGGGATGATTTCAGCTCCGACGGGGATCTTACCGATCCGGGAAAGCTTTATGACCAGGATCCGATGGCATCATTGGCCGTGAAAAAGACCATCCTTCCCGGAGAAACCGCTCGTTTCCCGTTTTATCTCACATGGCATTTCCCAAACCGAAAATCATGGTCGCAGACGATTGTCGGGAATTACTATACAACCCGTTACGCGGATGCCTGGGATGTCGCCGCCAAAGAGATTCACAGGATCCCCCGGCTTGAAGAGTTGACCCTACTTTTTGTAAGATCGTTCCTGTCGAGCCATTATCCTGATGTGATCAAGGAAGCAGCCCTGTTCAACCTTAGCACACTCCGGTCACAAACGGTTTTCAGGCTTCCTTCCGGCCACATGATGGGTTGGGAAGGCGTGATGGACAAGAACGGTTCCTGTTACGGGTCGTGCACCCATGTGTGGAATTACGAGCAGGCAACGGGTTTCCTCTTTGGGGATTTGTCGCGATCCATGAGGGATATCGAATTCGGGATGGCAACGAACGATACGGGCAGGATGAGTTTCAGGGTGGGCCTTCCCCTCAGCGAAAAAGTGGCGGGGCAGGCGGTTGCCGCTGACGGGCAGATGGGTACTATCATGAGGTTTTATCGAGACTGGCAACTCTCGGGAGACCAGTCCTTTCTGGTAAAATACTGGCCCAGGGTCAAAGCCGCCATGTCCTTTGCCTGGACACCCGGCAGCTGGGATCCCAACCGTGACGGGGTCATGGAGGGCAGCCAGCATAATACTATGGATGTAAATTACTTCGGGCCCAATCCCCAGATGCAGTTCTGGTATTTCGGTGCGCTTAAGGCTTCTGAACAGATGGCACTGGCCATGGGTGACCGTTCCTTCGCGAGGGATTGTGCACGAATCTATGCTTCCGGATCCCGTTGGTACGATGAGCATCTGTTTAACGGGGAGTATTATGAGCATCAGGTCCTGAATCCGGATAACGGACAGCCGGTTGATGACATCCTGTCGCCCGACATGCCTCCCTACCAGCTGGCTGAAGGTTGCCTGGTCGATCAGCTTGTGGGTCAATACATGGCGCACATTTGCGGCTTGGGCTACCTCGCTCCCCAGGACCACATAAGGATCACCTTGCAGAGCATTCTTAAATACAACAACCGGGCAAGTATGATGGATCATTTCAACAACATGCGATCCTTTGCCCTCGCCGGAGAATCCGCCCTGCTGATGGCCGCCTGGCCCAAGGGTCGTCCCAAAGTGCCATTCCCCTATTTTAACGAAGTCATGACGGGATTCGAGTATGCGGCAGCCATTGGAATGCTCTATGAAGGGATGGAGAAGGAGGGACTTCAGGTTGTTCAGTATATCCGCGACCGATACGATGGCGCCAAGCGGAATCCGTTTGATGAGGCGGAATGCGGCCACCACTATGCGCGGGCCATGGCCTCCTGGGGCACGGTGGTTGCCTGGAGCGGATTTCATTATTCCGGAATTGACCGGATCCTTGAATTCAAGGCCCGGCCGGGCAAATTTTTCTGGTCCAATGGAACGGCATGGGGCCTTGCCGAGATCAACCAGGAACTGACAAACCTGAAAATATCCGTTCTATACGGGCAGCTTGAGATTGAAAGGGCCGGATTAAGCAACTTTAACTACCAGTCTTTCAGAAAACCGGTGATCATTGATCCGGGACATCCGCTAACCTGCCTGCTGAAGCGAAACTGAAAACAACCCGGTTGAAGGCTTACTTCCAACCCGCGGGAGTATACGGTTTACGGTTTACGATTTATGATTAGCTTTTTAATCGTTAAATTTAGAATGACAATTTAAGTGAAAAAAGGATGAGCAGGATCCGGTTAATGCTGATCCTTTGTCTTTCCATCATTGGTATTGATCCGTCCTTCAGCCAGGCATCATCAGCCGAAGAGGTGGCCTGGCAGTTTTTAACCCGGAAATTGCAGCTTCCGGATTCCCTGGGCACACCCGGTTTCGATAAAATCAATTATCGGGGTAACATCTGGATATTTGAGAAAGTCCATCCGCAGAGTTTTGTTCTGGTCAGAAACTCCGATCCTCCGCATGTGATCGCTTATTCTTTGTCCAATCCGTTCTTTCCCTTTGATTCCGTGAACTCTCCGTTGGGAATGCTCCTTGAGACCTTGTCGTCAGCGCCCCAGACTTCCAAAACCGATAATCTGCATAAAACCACCTATGACCCTGCCGGACCCTTTCTCCAAACCCAGTGGGGACAGGATTGGCCCTTCAATTTTTTTTGCCCGGAGGATGAACAAGGCCAAAACGGGCATGTGTACGTCGGTTGCGCTGCGGTTGCCATGGGTCAGATACTGCGCTATTACGGGAAGTTCAATTATTTTCTTTTTCAGGCCGAGTTTGAAAGCCCTGCCTATGGCCTGCTGAGTGCAAGCTTGGGCAATTACGACTGGGTTGGGATGGAAAATGTCCCGATAGCCATGGACCTTGAAACAAGCCGGCTGCTGTACGGATTAGGGATCCTGACCCATATGTCATACGGACCGACGGCTTCAACCACATCCAATTACATGGTTTACGAAGGTTTCAAGCAGCTTAAGTACTTCAATGCTCAGAGAATGGTGCGGTCAGCCACGGCACCGGCAGTCTGGATCCAGAACTTCCATCAGAATATTGCAGACTCCAAACCCATTTACGTTTCAGGATCGGGACACTCTTTTGTTTGTGACGGTATTGACAGCGAAGGCTTGTTCCACTTTAACCTGGGCTGGTACGGTTATGCTGACGGCTATTATTCGCCTGATCTGGTTTTGGGTTTCTTTATTTCCGAAGCCATATTTAACGTATCTCCTTATTCGATCTTGTTTGCCCCGGTGGATCTTGTATGTGAAGCCGACGGAGATGTCTGCCAATTCAACTGGTCAGACGATCCTCTGGCACCTGAATCCCCGACAGGATACAGGGTTTACCTGAATGATACCTTGTTCTTCCCGACTCGAAGCAGATCTATCAGCAGTGAGAGTTTTCCACCGGGAAACCATGCGATCAAGGTTTCGGCAGTGTATCAGATGGGGGAATCTCCCTGGATCGGCCCCATCCGCATAACGATCAGGGGTTCCCCGGTTGAGTTTGAAGATCCGGTCCTTGAAGAAGTTATCATCAATGAGTATAACCGGCGCTATTCGGCCACTGAATCCGGATTGACCACAGACCAGGTCCAACTGCTTTCTTCTGTGACAGTTGATCGGCCGGTAATCTCTTTGGGAGGGCTTGAATCCTGCAGGAACCTGCAGGTTGTGGATTTACAGGGATCCGGGCAGGAGATGGATTTGGGTCCGGTCAGGCATCTGCAGCGTTTGAAATCCCTGACGGTAAAGGGACTCAAAGCCTCTAATATAGAATGGGTCGCCAATAACGTGCGATTGAATGAATTGCGGGTGGATAGTTCTTCCATCAGCAGTTTATCCTGGGTGCTGGCATTAAATGACCTGATCACCCTGTACATTAAGGAAACGGATCTAAGTGGCATCGAGCCTGACCTTGATTTTGAATTGCTGGAAAACCTGACCCTATCCGGCTGTAAGATCACCCAGACCGATTTTATTCCGTCACTGGCCAATCTCAGGTATCTCAACTTATCAGACAACCAGATATCACGCATACGCTGGAACGACAAAATGAATAAACTCCGGTACTTTGATGTCTCACGCAATCAACTTTCTGATTTATACTTCTTTGAAAAAATACCTGACATCAGGGACTTTGATGTCAGTCACAACCAGCTCGCCCGGTTTATCACAGGAATGTTTTTGGATAATCTTCGTTCGCTGAACCTCTCATACAACAGCATTGACACCATTCACTTCACCTATTCCGCAACCTCTCTTGAGTATTTGAATCTGGAATCCAACCGGATAAGGAATGTCACCGGTTTGAAAAATTTCGGTCCCAACCTTGCTTATGTTAACCTGGCGGAAAACCAGTTGACGGATCTTTGGACCGGATGCCTGCAAAGTCTGGAATTCCTGGATATATCGGATAACAGGATCATCCATCTGAATAAAATACCGAACCATCCCTTGCTCCTGCATCTTGACTGCCGGGGTAACCGGATAACGGACCTGTTTCCGATGGTGGATCATGATTTCTTTCATCAGTTGGATCATCTGGACCTCAGCAGCAATCCAATCTCAAAGGAATCCCTGGAAATGTTCATCCCCCGGATGAACGGGCAGGTGGATACCCTGCTGGTTCCTGGGATCGCTGAACCTCTCAGTCCGGGGTATCCGTTCCCGGCAAGAAACCAGACCATTGCCGAACCCGAAGTTCTTTTATCCTGGCAAATCAGCGGAGTTCCGGATCCGGTGCATTATGAAGTGAGGATCGGAGATTCTCCGGATGACCTGGCTGTTGCGGAAGGGATTCTTGATCACCCCGGTTATCTCCTGGAAACAGATCCGGGCCGGAATTATTATTGGGCTGTTAAAACTATCAGTCGTGATACAAGCTTTATCAGCGGCATATTCTGTTTCCGGACCTTTACACCCGTTTCCCTGCCCTTGTTGGAGAATTTCGAATCCCATGAATTGTTCAGTTACCTGCCGGAGGTAACGGAAGGTTGGATCCTACCCTATCAGGACAGTACCGTCACGATGGACGGCAGGATTGTGAGCATCAGGAAATATGAGGGTTACCAATCCATGAGCATCAATACCGTGACCGGCCTTCAACTCCCATTGAAGCATCAGGTTCAGGAAGTGTTTAAAATAAGGATGCAGGTTTTGTTTGAAACCGGCAGGATAGGCTGCTTAAAGCTGACGGATATCAACGGGTCGGATCTTGAACTCTATTTTAAATCAAACGGGAAATGCGATTTGCTTTTTAACCAGGATTACCTCTACGAGTTTGACTATCCCAGGAGTCAGTGGTTTCCACTGACAATTACCGGACATGGCGGGAATAACATGATTTATATGAAAATAGGAAGCCAGCAATATCTTTTGCCCTGGTATTTTCCTCTGGGAATTGTTTGCATCGGTGAATTATCTTTTAGCGGTTCACCCGGACCTTACTATCCCTGGGATGGCTTTCCCCAGTTTTATCTGGATAATCTTGAGGTTTTAGCCTCGGGGGCGGTCTCCGTTCAGACAGAAACCGTTACGCAGAACCTCCCGGTTTTTCCCAATCCCGCCGATACCTATTCAGATCTCATTTTGCCCCTGCCTGATTTCGATTCCGAACCGGTCCTTTTCGACTCTTCCGGCAGGAGGATCAGGACAACATACAGCCGTCCGGCAGCAGACCGGATCCGGATCCATACAGGATCGCTCACGCCGGGAATTTACTTTATTACCTTTCCGGGGGATCCCGGACTGAAGGCTGTCCGATTGCTCGTAACGCATTAAATAGGTATATTCGATCCATGAGCTCGGATAATTACTACAGGGAACAATATAATTCACGGATCAACCGGGTAATGGATTATATCGAGGTTCATATCTCGGATCCCATAACCCTGGAGGAACTGGCTGAAGTGGCTGCCTTCCAGCGGTTTTGTCTGTGACGACCGTCTCCCCTTCGACCTCTATCACAACAATGCAAATGAGCATCCGGAACACAAGCATATTGTCGACATTTGCATTCCGGTCAGACCTATGTAAAGAAGACCAGGAGACGGAGAGACCAAGAGAAGAGAATTGATTATCTTCATGCGTTTATTCCTTTCCATGTCCGAGCCCATTCGAATCCAAACCCGCAATCTCACTAAACGATTCGGGGAACAGGTAGCCGTGGATCATATCAACCTTGAGGTCAATCTGGGTGAGATCCTCGGCTTCCTGGGACCGAACGGGGCCGGTAAAACTACGGCGATCCGCATGATCTGCGGTTTGCTCAAGCCCGATGAAGGGGAGGTATTGTTCAATGGTCAGCCGCTTCTTGAGTTATCGCAGGGAAAGGCATTGCTGGGAGTTTGTCCTCAGGACAATGTCCATTGGGATCGTCTGACCTGTCTCGAACAAATGACTTTTATCGGGGAAATGTATGACCTGTCGAGGAGGGTGTCACTTGTGCGCAGCAAGTTTCTCCTGGATCAAATGGGGTTGCTGTCCCAGTCGCATAAACAAGCCCGCCGGCTGTCAGGCGGGATGCAACGACGCCTGAACATAGCCCTGGCCCTGGTTCATGATCCTCCGGTCCTGATCCTGGACGAACCGGAGGCCGGCCTGGATCCGCAAAGCCGCGTTCTGATGAGGGAATTCATCAGGAACCTGTCAGGCAGCCGGACCATCATCCTGACCACCCACAACATGGATGAGGCCGACCGGCTGTCGCACCGGGTAGCCATCATTGATGAGGGCAGGATTCTGATGACCGGTACCCCGGATAACCTAAAACACTCGACCGGAACCGGCAACCAGGTGGAACTCGACTTCGGACACCCATTGCCCGCTCAGGTCATTGACAGTCTCAAAACCGAATTCCGGTCAATCCGTCAACTCACAACCCACAACTCTCAACTCTTCATCCACCTGCCCGATCCGATGAAGGCTCTTCCCGACCTGCTCGCATTCATTAACCATGCCGGCTTCCATCCGGCTGAAATCAAAATGCGTGAGAACACACTCGAGGATGTCTTTATTCAACTGACCGGGAAAAAACTGCAGCCATGAAACTGATAGCTATTCTGCGAAAAAGCTTCACAGAGCAGATCCGTCAGTTCTGGATCCTGATCCTGACCATCACCATGGCTCCGGCATTTGTCGGGATCTATTACCTGATTTATGAAAGCACCAAGCTCAATCTTCAGGTCAATGTAGTTAATCAGGATAAACACTTATTAACAGACTCTTCGACAATTGATTACGGTTCCACCCTGGTCAGTTTTCTTAGTACGGTCAGGAACGATACCATGCCAGTACGGTTTAATTACGCAGTTGACCGGGCAACCGCTGAAGACCAAATTCGCACAAAAAAAACCAACGGGATGATCATCATACCCGCCGGATTCTCAGACAGTATCCGGTTACGGCAATCTGGTGTGGACGTACAGGTGCCGTTTGAGATTTCCGGAAACCTTACGGAAACCTACTATTTGCTTTCAGCGGTTCTGTCAATTACTTATGTATCCGGATATATCAACGAAGTCACCGGAACCCGTGAGTCCTACCGGTATACCGAAACGGCGGCGGGGCAATCATCCAATCTTGACGATTACACCCTGGCCATACCCGGCTTGCTGATCCTGGCCACCATCATGCTGATGTTTTCATGTACCATTGCCTTTGTGGCCGAACCGGAGAAAAAGACCATGCTCCGGTTGAAATTGTCGAAACTTAAAACCGGGACTTTCCTCACCGGTGTAACGATCATTCAGGTATTGGTAGGTTTGCTCAGCATTCTTTTAACTTTAGGGGTGGCATCGCTTTTGGGATTCAGCTTCTCGGGGTCCATTTGGCTCTTTCTGCTGATCTGTATCCTGACCTGCCTTTCGATTATCGGTTTCAGCCTGATTTTGGCCGGCATGACGAAAACCGTGACCGAAGTGCTGGTCGTTGGGAATTTCCCCCTTCTCCTGTTCATGTTCTTCTCGGGAGCGATGTTCCCCGTTCATGGAGCGACCCTTTTTACCCTGGGAGGTTATGATTTTACCGTTCCCGGTCTAATGTCGAGCTATCATGGTATAGATGCCCTTAAGCAGGTCCTGATCTTCAACGCCGGATTTGCTGAGATCTGGCCGCAGGTGGTTTGCCTGTCCGGTTTATCAATCATTTATTTCCTGGTTGGCTATTACGATTACCGTCGCCGCCACATGAGAATTTTCTAGTAGCCGCCGGTGGCGAAGCCGACCGGCGGATCAAAGGTAACACACCCAACCCACGAGCAACAGTAACCGCCGGTGGCGAAGCCGACCGGCGGATAGAGTGCGACACTACGGCAAATATCTCTCATCATAGTCGATCCCGAACTCCTCAAGCAGCTTCCGGAACTCAGCCCGATAATCAATGCGCTGATGATGGACCTGCTGATTCCTGACATAATTGATTATTCTGTTGCGATCTGACTTAGCATAGGAAAACACTCCATAGCCTGCTGTCCAGCCCTCAAAATCAGGAAATAGTCCACAATTCTTCATCCATCGGGAGCTAAGCATTTTAACGTCCCGGACCAGATCGGCGACAGCAATTGATGGATGGATCTCACAAACGATATGGATATGATCCTCTACTCCATTGATTCTATAGAGATGGCAAAGCCTTTTCTTCATGATTTCCCAGATATAGTTATATAGAGCCTTGCTGGCTTCTGCCGGGACAGTCCTTTGTCTTCTATGCGTCCCGATGACAATGTGGTATGTGAGGCTCCTGTAGCTATCCATCGGATCTTACATGTCATGCCCTCTGCCCTCCGGCCTCAGCCGGAGGGTACTCAGATGGCCGCCCCTGCAGGGCGGGTGCGGCATAGATATAGATGCGTAGAAGAGGGGATAATGGAGAAAATCGGCCTATTAATCTCCGATGTCCCGGAGAGGATAATCGATGCCAAGGAGGGCATTGCCCTCGAAGTCGAAGAATGTGCAATTTTCCCAGGCAGAGCCTGTATTCCAAAGATCCCTCATGTGGGAGGTGATCCAGGCGGGCTCCCATACCATGATACCCATGCCACCACCATCGCGGATAGCCTTGACAAGATCAACCATGTACTTGTGCTGCCCTTCGGGAGTCAGCGGATATCCCGGTTCAGCATCACTGAGACTAAAGATATTACTGTACTGATCGACCCCGTCACCCGTCCAGGGGTAAGCCGTCTCTACCACTATTACCGTTTTACCGAAAGTGTCCTTGAAATCCTTTATATAGCCTGATAACTGGCTTAAAGGAACCTCGCTCCATTTGGAGTAATAAGATAGTCCGATGATATCGAAATCGGTAACCTGACCGAGTGTGGTTGCACCCCGGAACCAGAATTCCACATTCTCTGGCTGAGCTACGTGTAAAATGACCTGTGTTTTAATGTCGGATTCATCCGAAACATCCCTTACCGCGCGGATCCCCGAATTGATCAAACCTCCTAATTGGGCCCAGCCTTGATCCTCATAACTGCCTGTTGGCAACAGCATCCCCGGATTGATTTCGTTCCCTATCTGCACCATCTCCGGCATTAAACCCTCCCGGTCCAGAGCTTGTAATATCTTATAAGTATACTGATAGACAGAGTCCTTCATCGTTTCATAATCCAGATCCTTCCAGGCAGCAGGAATGACCTGCTGGTGAGGATCAGCCCAGCTGTCGGAATAATGAAAATCGAGATTAACAGCCATTCCGGCCGACTTGGCCCTGCGGATAGCAATCCTGACGTCCTCCGTGTCATTGTACATCTTCACTCCTGACTCGCCATACACCTCCCGGGTCCAGACCGGATTGTGCCACAGCCGCAACCGGACCAAGTTGGTACCGTGGTCCGCAAAGATCTGATAGGGATCCTTGATGTTTCCGCTATCCCGATACACCCCGCCGTGCTCCAGGATCTGGTTCACGTATGATAAGTCAGCGCCGAACACGAACTTGTTCTTGCCGAGTACTTCTTCTTTCTTGCAGGAGGTACTTACAACGGTGAAGGCAATTAAGAGGATCAGGCTAATAAATGACGGAGATGTTTTCATAGATTTAAAGATACAAAAAGACTCCTAACCACAATTCATCTGTCTGTGCCTGAAAAACGTTGACCGTTTTCAACCCTTAAAATTGGTTAAAAATG
>CAZJNQ010000033.1:0-31214 GCA_964547475.1 uncultured Porphyromonadaceae bacterium | reverse complement strand
ACATCGAACCGACTGTCTTGGCGACCTGGTAGGCCATGGCACGAAGATAAAAGATCGCTTTTTCGTTACCCTCCTGAGCCATCAGATCGGCCGAATATCCATCGTGAACGCCCAGGTAGGAGTAAAGCCCCCCCTCGATCGTGATCATATCGCCTATCTTTTCTTTCGTATATTTTCCGCTGAAGCATAAATTCACCAGGTCCCCGACAGGCACCTGCCCGGCGCGGGTGGGTGAAAAGGGACCGTCACCGTTCAGTCCCTGGTTTGCGTCTATAACACGACCCCTGGAGTGGGCGCCGACCGTGATCCCGTTACCCAGATGACCCACGATCAGGTTCAGATCTTCATATTTTTTCTGGATGCTGCGGGCATATTTCCGGGCTACGGCTTTTTGTTCAAGAGCATGAAAAACGGATTTGCGGTGGAATTCCGCATGCCCTGAGACGCGAGCGATGTCATCAAATTCATCCACTACCACTGGATCAGCTACATAAGCGGACGATCCCTTGATTTTTTTCGTCAGTTCGGCAGCGATCAGTCCACCCAGGTTGACGACATCATCTCCGGAAAAACCGGATCGCAGGTCGGCAATCATTTTTTCATTCACCCTGTAAACGCCGGCCTGTACGGGACGCACCAATCCGCCCCGGCTGATGATCACCCTGATGTCTTCAACCGGGAGATGATTCGCAACCAGCTCATCGTATATCAGCCCGGCCCTCATGTCGGTCTCTTCCATATAAGTGCGAAATTTCTTTCTTTCCTCTTCCGGGTGCAAAACCTTCTTCAGGAACAGGATCTGCTGATTGCGGAACAGGCCGATATTGGTGTAGGGTACCCAAGGGTGGATGGCAAGTATCAATTTGCCTGGGAAAGTATTGGAAGAGTCCATCTTACGATAAATGTTTTCGCCGAAAGTATAAAAATAATTAACCAAACGACATTGGGTTTTGTTTTATTAAGACATTTGCCAATTGATGCAAATGATCAAGTTCAAAAGTTTTATTGCTGCCCTGCTGCTGGCTGCGGGCGTGTCCGGTCTCCCGGCCCAGGAATCTGAAGATGGCGTTGTGATCCGTTCATTTTTTCAGGAAGCGCTGACCAGCTACGAAGCATACCATAACCTGGAATGGCTGTGCAAAAACACGAAAGGCCGGATTTGCGGCAGGCCTCAGGCGCAGGCAGCGGTTGAGTTCACTCGCCGGGTGATGGAGGGCATGAACCTGGATTCGGTCTGGCTTCAGCCTGTAATGGTAAAAAGCTGGGACCGGGGCGAACCGGAACAGGTACGGATCCTGTCAGAGAAATACGGAACCCGGGAGCTGACGGCCTGTGCGTTGGGGTGGTCGGCCGGTACGGGCGCAAGCGGTTTGTCAGGCCCGGTGGTTGAAGTCAGGGACCGCGAGCAATGGAAAAAGCTGACCGAAGCTGACGTCCGGGGCAAGATCGTGTTCTTCAACCAGCCGTTTGATCCGGCCAATTTGTCCGCTTTCAGCGGTTACGGGTTGGTTTACTGGCAGCGTTCCGACGGCCCGTCGGAAGCTTCGGCCCTGGGGGCAACAGGATGCCTCGTCCGGTCGATGAACCCGGAAATGGATGACTATCCGCATACAGGCATTACCCGGTATGCTGCCGATGTTACACCGATACCAGCCCTGGCTCTTTCTACACGTAGTGCCGACGTGCTAAGTGCCCGCCTGGTCCAGGATCCCGATCTGAAAGTCTTTATTCGCACTACGTGCAAAGAAGGTCCGGAGGTGCTCTCCTACAATGTCATCGGGGAGATCCGCGGTTCGGAATTTCCTGATGAATTCATCATTGTTGGCGGACACCTGGATGCCTGGGATATTTCAGAAGGTGCCCATGACGACGGGGGAGGATGCATGCAATCCATTGAGGTGCTCAGGCTGTTCCTGACCAGCGGTATCAAGCCCCGTCATACCCTGAGGGCGGTAATGTTCATGGATGAGGAGGTGGCCCAGCGGGGTGGACAGGCTTATGCCCGGGAAACTGCGGTACAAGGCGGGAAACACCTGGCTGCCCTTGAATCCGACCGGGGTGTTTTCCGCCCCAGGGCGCTCGGGGTGGCAGGCACGCCGGATCAGATGAAGATGACCGAGGCCTGGAAACCTCTTTTCAAACCCTATGGGATCGATCTGGTCAACGGAGGTGGCGGGTCCGATATCGGGCCATTGAAAGGATATTATCCTGATATAGTCTTTATGGGACTCATCCCTGAAGATGCACGGTATTTCAAATGCCACCACTCTCCCTCAGATACTTTCGAACAGGTCGATCGCCGCGAAATGCAGCTTGGATCGGCCGGAATAGCGAGCATCGTATACCTGGTCGATAAATATGGCCTGTGATTTGTTGAAACGCGGATAATCCGATGAACGGAGATTGGATGGAGCGAAAAAGTTGAACAACTATACCAGAAATATGAAAAGAACAATAGTGATTGGCCTGTTTCTTGCAGGGTTGTGGAGCCTGCAGGGACAGGTGGTTTATAATCCGAACATTGCCATCAGGCCTTCGCCCTCCATGTCTGTGTACAAGGTCGAAATCAATGAGTCCACCACGACAGTGGTGGTCCGGATCATCAACGACAAACAGTTACCGCCATTCTCAATAAAGAGCAAAGCCTTGTTTATCAGGCCGGTCAGCGATGCCAACAAATTAAGGTTGAAAAGCTCGGATAAAGCCCCCTTTGCACCGACGCAGCACGTCTTCACTTCCCGGAATGAAATCTTTGAATTCACCCTGGTCTTTCCGGCTTTACCCAGGAATACCAAGTATTTTGACCTCCTCGAGGAATCATCGGCCCGGGAATTCTATCTACAGGGAATCATCCTCGATCCGACCCTGAACAAGCTGGTTACGACCGGTTTTCAGGCTTATGCAAGAGGCGACAGGAATGGTGCCCTGGCAGCATTTATTGAAATGGCCAACTCCGATCTCTATTTTGAATACGGTCTCGTTTTTTTCAATATCATCTTCCTGCTAACCGAGGCTAACCGGATACCGGAAGCCCAGGAATGGTACGACAAATACAAGGAACGCTTTTTTTATGACAAAGCTCTTTACGATAATGAATTTGTCAGGCTCGGCATCAGGCAGAAGCTAAAGTGAACCGGACCGGTAAATCTCCTTTCGGTTTTTCCGATACCTTTGTCAGATAATTCTTTTCATCATGAAATACCTGTCATTTTTTCTGATCGCGATCCTGTTCGGAGCCGGAGGCAGAGTCAAGGTTGCCGAATCAACCTCCCAGGAATGGGTAGGCGGGCTGCAGCAGTCGGGCTACGGTACCTATTATAAATCAACGGTCACAGTCAAAGCCGGTTCCGACAAGTTGCAGATCGATGAACTCTGGGTCGGAAACCTGAAACTTCCGGCTCGTGCCGTCACCGATCTGAAAGACCGGAACAGCACAACCTTTAAAAAAGGTGACCAGGTTTATGTAAGGGCGGAGATCCTCTGGAAACCGGAAGCCACGGGAGGAATGGTGCGCGTTACCGGCATCCAGGCCGACAAACCTTATGAATACCAGGGCGAAGGCCTGATCGGTTATACCTATAAGGGAAAAAGGAAATATGCCGAAATAAAAAAATTCAAAGTACTGGAAAGGATAATCTATCCGTAATTTATTGTTGATGAACAAGAAACTGATCCTGATGATATTGGATGGCTGGGGATATGGCAGCCGGCCTGAAGCCGACGCCATCTGCCAGGCAAACACTCCGTTTATGGACTCACTGGTTCGCCGTTATCCTAATTCCCGGCTGAAAACCTCGGGAGAAAACGTCGGGCTGCCTGATGGACAGATGGGGAATTCCGAGGTCGGGCACCTGAATATCGGAGCCGGACGGGTTGTCTATCAGGACCTGGTCCGCATCAACCATGCCTGCGATGATGGATCCATCAAAAAAAATGAAGTACTGACCGAGGCTTTGAGCTATGCCCGGAAGACTGGCAGGCAGGTCCATTTTATCGGGCTGGTCTCCGATGGCGGCGTCCATTCGCTTGACAAGCACCTCTATGCGTTGTGCGACATGACCAAGGATTTCGGCCTCGGGAAAGTTTTTATTCATGCCATCACAGACGGCAGGGACACGGATCCATACAGCGGGAAGGATCACCTGGAACAACTGGAGAAACACCTGGCCCGATCAAACGGAACGGTCGCCACCCTTATCGGACGTTATTATTCCATGGACCGGGACAAAAGATGGGAGCGGATCCGGCTGGGATATGACCTTTACGTTCATGGAACGGGAAAACCGGTGACTTCCATGATAGATGCCATCCAGGAAAGCTATGACGAAGGGATTACGGATGAATTTGTCAAGCCGGCCATCAAGGTGGGTGCAGACGGCCAACCGGTTACAACCATTCAGGAAGGCGACGTGGTCATCTGCTTTAATTTCCGGACCGACAGGCTGCGTGAAATGACCATGGTGCTGAGCCAGCGCGATATGCCTGAATTCGGGATGAAAACCCTGCCGCTGAAGTATTATACCTTGACCCGGTATGATGATACTTTCCGTAATGTCGGCGTGATCTATGACAAGGACAATGTAAACCAGACACTTGGGGAGTTGGTGTCACTCGCCGGGAAGAAGCAGGTCCGGATAGCGGAAACCGAAAAGTATGCCCATGTGACTTTCTTCTTCTCCGGAGGAAGGGAAGAGGAATTTCCGGGTGAGAAGCGAATCATGATCCCGTCCCCGAAAGTTCCGACTTATGACCTCCAGCCCGAAATGAGCGCCTTCCTCGTTCGCGATGCCGTCGTGAAAGAGCTGAAAAGTGGGGAGCCCGATTTTATCTGCCTGAATTTCGCCAACGGTGACATGGTGGGCCATACGGGCGTCTGGGATGCCATCATCCAGGCGGTGGAAGCGGTTGACCAATGTGTCCAGAGCGTTGTGGAAACAGCCAGGGCAAACGGATACACGGTGGTGATCATTGCCGATCATGGCAATGCCGATAACGCCATCAATCCTGACGGTACCCCCAACACGGCCCATTCCCTGAATCCCGTGCCGTGCATCCTGGTGAGCGATGAATACCAAACCATAAACAATGGGATACTGGCGGATATTGCCCCGACCGTCCTGAAGATCATGGGCATGGAGCAGCCTTCCGTCATGACCGGCCAATCACTTGTCTGATGCTGGAAATCGGACGCACACTGGTCAGTTTTGAGGTGCTTCGAAAGAAGTTCTGCTGCGATGTGCCGGTGTGCAAGGGTTCCTGCTGTGTGTACGGTGATGCCGGTGCCCCACTGTCCATTGATGAAGCCGGTGAAATTGAGGATTATCTCGATGAGCTGAGGCCCTATCTGAGCGCGGACGGAATCCTGGCTTTGCTGGAACAGGGATTGTACGTCCGCGATCTGGATGATGAACTGGTGACACCACTGATCCGTGGTGGCGAATGCGCCTTTTCGGTTTCGGAGAACGGCATCACCCGCTGCGCGATCGAAACAGCCCATGCGGCCGGCCGTGTGCCTTTTAACAAGCCGCTTTCCTGCCACCTCTATCCGGTCCGGATCAAATCCTACGAACAGTTTGATGCCGTGAATTATGACGAATGGGATATATGCTCGCCGGCCGTAAATGAAGGAGAACGCCAGGGGATACCTGTTTACCTGTTCGTCAGGGATGCCCTGATCCGTAAGTACGGTGAAGAATGGTTCAGCCAGCTTGATTACGCGGCAAAGAACCTGGATTTCGGTAAGTTAATATCAGATGACTAACCCTCTAATTTATTGATTATGATCAGGAAAATGCTGTTTCTTCTGCCGTTGTCTTTCCTGGTTGTAAATCCTGTAAATGCCCAGGTTGACAGTACGAGACGTGAAAGGAAACAGGGAGTGGATTCCACCGTGGTCATCGGCAAGGGCAAGATAGTTTATAAAGGCCGGATCTACAGGCAGAATGCCCCCTACCTGATGCTGGGATACGGATTGGGTTATGGTTTCAGGACCAAGGGTTTGGAACAGAACATGAGCCTGGCCTACCATCATTTTATCAACAAGATCGGGATCAGGATCGGCTATCATGCCTCCTCCGACCTTCCTCCCTGGTGGCGATCATTCCAGAAACTGAATGATATCTGCCTGGGCGTGGGCACCCGGTGGAACCAATGGCCGAGATGGAATTTCGCGGTATTTGGAGGACCCACCCTGGCTTACGGATGGTATATTGCATGGAACGATCTCTATCAGGAAGAAAGGGCGTTCAATTTCCTTACCCCAGGGCTTCATGCTGAGGTTCAGGCAACCTTCAAGCCTGCTTATGACCTGGGCATCGGATTGTCGGTTTACGGCAGTGTCAACCGTTATTACAGTGTCACCGGCGTCCAGATACACCTATTTTTTTCCACTGCCTTTATCAGAAATTATGATTAACGCCGAGCAATTATGATCAGCATCAACGATTTCATCGAGCAAAACAAAGACCGGTTCCTTCAGGAGTTGTTCGGGCTCATCCGGATACCTTCCATCAGCTCAGTCGCTGCTCACAGACCGGACATGGACCGAGCCGCCGCCTATCTCAGGCAGGCTCTGCTCGATGCGGGAGCCGACAGGGCGGAGGTTTGCCAGACCAGCGGAAATCCTGTCACCTATGCGGAAAAACTGATGGATCCGTCCTGGCCGACTGTCATGGTCTACGCACACATGGACGTCATGCCGGTGGACCCGGTCGGTGAGTGGCATTCCGATCCTTTTGATCCGGTTATCCGTGACGGAAAGATCTTCGCAAGAGGTGCCGATGACGACAAGGGCCAGTCCTTCATGCACGTCAAGGCCTTTGAATACCTCGTCAAAACCGGACAGCTGAAATGCAATGTAAAATTCATGATAGAAGGCGAAGAGGAAGTGGGATCACCCAACCTGGCTGAATTCTGCCAGAAGAACAAGGAAATGCTGAAATCTGATGTCATCCCCGTCTCCGATACCTCAATGATCGCCCGTGACATACCTTCGATAACCACGGGCCTGAGGGGGCTTACCTACCTTCAGGTTGAAGTTACGGGACCCGACCGCGACCTGCACTCCGGGTTGTTCGGCGGGGCCGTTGCCAACCCGGTGATCATCCTCTCAAAAATGCTGGCATCGGTCCATGATAAGGATAACAGGATCACGATTCCGGGTTTCTATGACGATGTGATGGTAGTCGGTGCGGAAGAACGAAAGTTGCTTGCCCAGGCCCCGTTCGATGAAGAGAAGTATGTCGCGGGACTGGGTATCAGGGAAGCCTGGGGTGAGAAAGGCTACCGCGTCCCCGAACGGACCGGCATACGCCCTGCTTTCGATGTGTGCGGGATCTGGGGAGGTTACACAGGAGAGGGCACCAAGACCGTTCTTCCGTCCAGGGCTTATGCTAAAATAAGCGCCAGGTTAGTGCCTCACCAGGATCACATGAAAACGGCCCTGCAGATCAAAAACTACCTCGAATCGATCGCTCCCCCGCAGGCGACCGTTAAAGTCGATATCCTCCACGGGGGTCCGGCCTATGTTTCGCCGATAACCCTGCCGGCTTACCAGGCCGCTGAAAAAGCCTATACTGAAACATTCGGAAAACGCCCGGTTCCGTTCAGGAGCGGAGGCAGCATACCCATCATTTCCGCCTTCGAAAGAATCTTGGGGGTTAAATCCATCCTGATGGGATTCGGGCTTGAATCCGACAGTATCCATTCAGCGAACGAGAATTACCCGATTTGGAACTTCTACAAGGGCATTGAGACCATCACAAGGTTTTACCATCATTATACAACAAGGTAAAAGGTAAAAGGAAAAAGGAAAAAGGACCCGGGTAGATCCGGGTCTTTTTTTTATCATTTTTTTCAACAACCCTCAAAAAAAAGAATAATGAATTGCAAAAGAAAATACTTTTGCGAACAACACCCCCCCCAAAAAAATAGGGGGTATACTCGAAGATATGTACTTTTTCCTTTTTCCTTTTTCCTTTTAAATTAAAACTTACCACCATGTCCACCATCCGCGTTGAGGCCGTGAAGGAGCTGTTCTCGAGGAAACCTGTACCGGTTGAAGCTCCCGGAGAAAAAATATCCGATTTCTACGGTGCGCACACCTTGAGCCTGGATGCCATGAAAAAGTATCTGCCAACCGAAGCTTTCGAGAACGTAAGGAAAGCAGTCGACACCTGGGGATACATCGACCAGCATACAGCGGATGCCGTTGCCTCGGCCATGAAAGCCTGGGCCATGTCGCACGGCGTCACTCATTACACCCATTGGTTTCATCCGCTGAACGGATCGACCGCGGAGAAACATGATGCTTTTTTCGAACCCACCCGCGACGGCAAGATGTTCGAACATTTCAGCGGGCGGGAACTGACCCAGCAGGAACCGGACGCCTCCTCCCTTCCCAGCGGTGGGATCAGGAACACTTTCGAAGCCAGGGGCTACAGTGCCTGGGATCCTTCCTCACCCGCCTTTATCGTGGACAAGATCCTGTGCATCCCAACGGTCTTTGTCTCCTATACGGGCGAGGCCCTGGACTATAAAACCCCTCTCCTGAAATCGCTCTATGTCCTCGACCGGGCCGCCGTGGAGGTTTGCCAGCTATTCGACAAAAACGTCAACAAGGTAATTTCCACCCTCGGTTGGGAACAGGAGTATTTCCTGGTCGACGAAGCTCTTTTTTATGCCCGGCCTGATCTGGTTCTGACCGACCGCACCCTGATGGGACACGCTTCGGCCCGTGACCAGCAGCTAGCCGACCATTATTTCGGTTCCATACCGGAAAGGGTAACCGCGTTCATGAAAGAATTTGAATTCGATTGCTATAAGCTGGGCATACCCATCCGTACACGACATAACGAGGTGGCACCCAATCAGTTTGAGTGCGCCCCGGTTTTCGAGGAAGCCAACCTGGCTGTGGATCACAACCAGCTCCTGATGGATGTCATGAAGCGGGTGGCCCGCAAACATAACTTCCGTGTCCTGCTGCACGAGAAACCCTACAAGGGTATCAACGGTTCGGGAAAGCACAACAACTGGTCACTCCTGACGGACACCGGGGTAAACCTGCTGGCGCCCGGCTCAACTCCCAAAACCAACCTGCAGTTCCTAACTTTCCTGATCAACACTGTTAAGGCTGTCCATGATTATTCCGATCTGCTGCGTGCCAGCGTCATGTCGGCAGGCAACGAGCACCGCCTGGGAGCCCATGAAGCACCGCCGGCAATCATCTCCGTATTTATCGGACAATACCTGACGAAAGTGCTGGATGAGATTGTGCAGAAAGTCCCGTCGGTCAAGATGACCCCTGATCAGAAGACGGAACTGAAACTGAATATCGGCAAAATCCCAAAGATCCTGCTGGACAATACCGACCGAAACCGGACTTCGCCGTTTGCATTTACGGGTAACCGCTTTGAATTCAGGGCGGTGGGCTCATCCATGAATTGTGCGGCTCCCATGACCATTCTCAATACAGCCGTGGCTAACCAGCTCAATGAATTCAAAGCCGAAGTGGATGTTCTGGTCGGCAAGGGTCTTAAAAAAGATGAAGCCGTTTTCAGGATTCTCAGGAATTACATCCAGCATTCGAAAAAGATCTTCTTTGAAGGAAACGGCTACAGCGAAGAATGGAAGGAAGAAGCCGCCAAACGTGGATTGAGCAACATAACCAGTGCCCCGGAAGCATTGAAAGCCTATATCGAGCCCAAATCCGTGAAGCTGATGACCCGCATGAATGTGCTCTCAGAAAGGGAATTAAATGCCAGGTATGACATCAGACTCGAGATGTATACCAAAAAACTGCAGATCGAAGCACGGGTTCTTGGGGACCTTGCAGTCAATCATGTCATTCCCACGGTCATCAAATATCAGAACAGGCTCATCGAAAACGTCAAAGGCCTGAAGGAGATCCTTCCCGCCAACGAGTTCGCCGATGCGGCCAGCTACCAACTGAATGCCATCAAGCGGATCACCCGGCACAAAACACTCATTCTCGAAATGGTCGATGAAATGATCAATGCCCGAAAAACAGCGAACCATATTGAAGATGTCAGGGAACGGGCCAGGGTTTACAGCGACCAGGTCAAGCACTATCTGGCCGACATCCGGTATCATATTGATAAGCTGGAATTGATCGTGGACGATGACCTTTGGCCGCTTCCCAAGTACAGGGAATTGCTTTTTGCGCGGTAAAAGGCTGATTAGCAGGAATTAATGCCGATATACCAGGGGCCGTGTTTCCTTCGTTAGTTAATGACGAATGAGGCAAATAATGCCTATTTTTACAATCTTCCTGAGAAAAGCAACAGGTATGAAATCGGACCGGGTCATTCTGATACTATTCGCCTTCTTCCTTGCCGGAGAAACGGTGATGGCTCAGAGAAGGGAATTGCTGGCGCAGGCCGACAAGACCTTTTCTGTTGGGGAATATTTCAATGCCATCGAAAAATACAAGAAGGCCTATTCGCGGGAAAAAGACCGCACAAAAAAAGCAGACATCAAGTTCAGGATTGGCAACTGCTACCGCCTGATCAACGACACCAAAAAGGCGGAGCCCTATTTTTCCCAGCTCGTCAGGCAGAAGTACAGCAACCCGCAGGCTCTGCTCTTCTATGCCGACATGCTGAAAATGAACGGGAAATATGCCGATGCTAAAGCCCGTTATGAAGAGTACCTGAAAAAAGAGCCCGGTGACCTGATGGCGTTGAATTCATACCAGTCGTGCGATTCCATTCTGACCTGGACCAAGAATCCAACGCGTTACCAGGTGGAGAACGTTAAGGATTTTAACACCAAGGATAATGACTTCAGTCCGGCATTTGCTTCCGAAGATTACAAGGAACTTTATATCACCTCATCGCGCGGAGGTGCGCAAGGAAACAAAGTCCACGGGGGAACCGGGCAGAGTTTTGCGGATCTGTTTTACACCCGGCTCGACAACAAGCAGAAATGGGCGGTTCCTTCGCCCATCGACAAAACTGTCAACTCCATTTATGACGATGGCGCGCCCTGGGTGAGCAAGGACGGATCAACCATGTACTTCACCAGGTGCCGGTTCGACAGGCAGGAAGAACTGGGTTGCCAGATCATGGTCACCCAAAAGAAGGGAACGGGCTGGGGCGATCCAACTGCAGTGCCCATTTCCAAAGATTCGGTAGTCATTGCTCATCCGAGCCTGACTGACGACCAGTTGACCCTCTTTTTCGTGAGCGATATGCTGGGAAGCATCGGGGGCAAGGATATCTGGATGGCCCAACGTGAAACGGACAAGGCAAACTGGGGCCCCCCGGTTAACCTGGGAGAGTCAGTCAATACGCCCAGGGATGAAATGTTCCCGTTTGCCGTGACCGATACGCTTGTGTATTTTGCCTCAAACGGTCATCCAGGCCTGGGAGGCCTTGATATTTTCAGAGCCCATACGAATGAGGAGGGGAAATGGATTGTCGAAAACATGAAGTATCCGATCAACAGCATATCCGACGATTTCGGTATCATTTTCCAGCGCGAGGAAGAAAGAGGCTATCTCGCCTCCAGCCGGACCGGGGGCAAAGGCGGGGATGATATCTATTCCTTCGTGCTGCCCGAGAAACGTTTCAACCTTTCGGGGTTAGTTCTCAGCGAACGGAACAACCGCCCCATTCTGGGAGCCGACGTCCGCCTGATCGGAAGCGATGGCTCCAGCCTCGAATATAAAACGGATTCCACGGGAGCTTTCTCCTTTAAGCTTAAAGCGGAAACCGACTATCTCCTGGTGGCTTTCAAGAGAGGTTTCCTGAACGGCAAGATACGGGAGACCACCATCGGCCTTGAAGAGAGCCGCGATTTTACCACTAACCTGGTTTTATCGCCCTATGAAAAGCCGATAGAACTCCCGAACATTCTATATGATCTGGCTAAATGGGACCTCCGGCCGGAGTCCATGGTTGCGCTGGATGAACTCGTCGAAACCCTGGAGGATAATCCAAATATTACCATCGAACTGATGTCACATACAGACGTGCGCCCCTTCAGTGTCATGTCAAACCTGGAGCTTTCGCAAAACCGGGCACAATCGGTCGTCGATTACCTGATATCCAAAGGTATTGCGGCAGACCGCCTCAAGGCACGCGGTTACGGCCCTGACGTCCCCAGGATGGTCGATCAGAAAATCGCCTCACAGTACAGTTTTCTGCAGGTCGGTGACACTCTTGCCAAAACTTTTATCGATGCCTTGCCCAATGACCAGGACAGGGAAATAGCCCATCAGTTGAACAGAAGGACGGAATTCAGCGTATTAAGCACGAACTATGTGCCCAGGGAGCTTCGTACCGGCGATTATGACGCCCAGCAGCAAATACTCATCAAAGGGATGGAAGAGCTTCAGGAAGGGCAGAAAAAACGCATGGAACGAGACCGTAAAATCAACCCGGTCCTTAACAAGGAAAAGGAAGCCTCCAAAACAGGCGTCGGCAAGCTGCCTTAATTTTCTTACCTTTGCACCTCCGATGGAAAGTGCAAACCGATATGCCCGGCGTGGAGTCTCTTCAGGCAAGGAAGAGGTTCACAAAGCCATTCAAAACCTGGATAAAGGGCTCTATCCTAAGGCTTTCTGTAAGATCATCCCGGATGTCCTGGCCGGCGACCCCGACTGGTGCAGCATCATGCATGCCGACGGGGCCGGGACGAAGTCAGCCCTGGCATACCTCTATTGGAAAGAAACCGCCGACCTTAGCGTGTGGAAAGGGATTGCCCAGGATGCCGTTATCATGAATACCGACGATCTTCTTTGTGTCGGCGCAACCGGGCCGTTCATGCTGAGTTCGACTATCGGAAGAAATAAAAACCTGATTCCCGGAGAGGTAATTGCTGCCATTATTGAAGGGATCCGGGAAACGGCAGACCTCCTTACCTCCCATGGTATGGAGACTGTTATGTGTGGTGGCGAAACAGCCGATGTAGGCGACCTGGTGAGGACCATCATTGTTGACAGCACTGTCGCCACCCGGATGAGGCGATCCGATGTGATTTCCAATGACGGGATACAACCCAGCGATGTTATTGTGGGGCTATCTTCATCGGGGAAGGCTTCGTATGAGAACGAATACAACGGTGGGATGGGCAGCAATGGACTGACCTCTGCCCGCCATGATGTTTTTGCCAATTACCTGGCTTTAAAATACCCGGAATCCTATGATCCCCTGCTACCCGCTGATCTGGTTTATTCAGGCGGGATCAGTCTCACCGACCGGATCGCGGAAACCGGTCTGGACGCAGGAAAGCTCGTCCTTTCGCCAACCCGTACCTATGCTCCCGTGATCAGAAAGGTCCTCGGGGAAATGCGGGCTTCCATCCACGGCATGATACATTGTTCCGGCGGAGGACAGACCAAGATCCTGCATTTTCTGGATGACCTGCACGTGGTAAAGGATAACCTTTTCCCGGTGCCCCCTTTGTTCAGGATCATCCAGGAACAATCAGGCACGCCCTGGGAGGAGATGTACAAGGTTTTCAATATGGGTCACCGGTTTGAGATCTATCTGCCGGAACCTTTTGCCCGCCAGGTTGTTCAGATCTCGGATGGTTTCGGAATTGAGGCGAAAATCGTGGGACACTGTGAGGCCTCTTACGGCAGAAAACTGACGATCCGCAGTACGTACGGGGACTTTTTTTATTAAATGATTCGCTTCGCGAACGAATAACCCGCTTCGCGGGCGAAAAATTCGCTTCGCTCATGAATATCAACAAATCTTATGTTTCATAGTCCATAGTCAATCGTAATTAGTTTAATATGTTGCTCGAAAAGTTAAAAGGAATCGCGGATCGCTTTGAGGAGGTTGGACGGCTCATCACCGAGCCGGATGTGGTCAACGACATGAAACGCTATGTGCAGCTCAACAAGGAATACAAGGAACTCAGCAGAATAGTTGAGTTTTACCGTGAATACAAGAATATTCTCGATAATACGGACTCCACGCGCAGGATCCTGGAAACCGAGAAAGATGAAGAGATGAGGGAGATGGCCAAGGAAGAACTGGATACTCTGATCACCCGCAGGCAGGAGATGGAGGAGGAAATCAAGGTGCTCCTGCTCCCAGCTGATCCGCAGGATGCCAGGAATGCCATCGTCGAGATCCGTGCCGGAACGGGTGGGGACGAGGCCAGCATTTTTGCGGGCGACCTGTTCCGCATGTACGTCAAGTTCTTTGACATCAGAGGATGGAAATACAGCATTAACAACTATACCGAAGGGACCAACGGAGGCTACAAGGAGATCATATTTACAGTCAGCGGCGAAGGGGTTTACGGCATCATGAAATATGAATCGGGAGTGCACCGCGTCCAGCGGGTTCCCCAGACGGAGACGCAGGGGCGTATCCATACCTCGGCTGCGACTGTGGCCGTGCTGCCTGAAGCTGAGGAGTTTGACATCGAATTGAATCCGGCGGATGTCAGGGTAGACACCTATTGTTCTTCCGGTCCCGGAGGCCAATCGGTCAATACCACTTATTCAGCCGTCAGGCTGACCCATGTTCCGTCAGGGGTTGTCGTCACCTGCCAGGACCAGAAATCCCAGATCAAGAATAAGGAAAAAGCCATGATCGAACTCCGGACAAGGCTCTATAATATTGAATATCAGAAATATCTTGATGAGATATCGAGCAAGAGGAAAACCATGGTCAGCACCGGCGACCGTTCGGCCAAGATCCGGACCTATAATTATCCGCAAGGCAGGATGACTGATCACCGGATCAACCTGACCTTGTACAACCTTCAATCGATCCTGAATGGCGATATTCAGGAAATAATTGATAAATTGCAGATTGCAGAAAACGCGGAGCGTCTGAAAGCTTCCGATATGCCGAAACCATGACAGCTGCTGAGCTGAACCAGGAGATACGCAGGAAAAGGTCTTTCCTTTGTGTCGGACTCGACAGTGATCCTGCCAGGATCCCCCCTCACCTGAACCGGGAAGCACTGCCCGTTTATGCTTTCAACAAGGCGATCATCAATGCCACGCATGACCTGGCCGTGGCTTACAAGCCCAACCTGGCCTTTTATGAAGGGTTGGGTCCTTCCGGGATGAGGCAGCTTGAAATGACGGTCGATTACATCCGGTCGGTTGATCCCAACCTGTTTATCGTCGCCGATGCCAAGCGCGGCGACATAGGAAATACGGCCGAACAGTATGCTCGGGCTTTCTACTTCCATTATGATTTTGATGCGATCACCCTGTCACCCTACATGGGAAGGGATTCCGTCGAGCCTTTCCTGCAGTTTCCGGGCAAGTGGGCTGTCCTGCTGGCCCTCACCTCCAACCCCGGAGCGGATGATTTTCAGATGCAAAAACTCGCGGGAGGGGACTACCTCTATGAAAAAGTCCTGTCCGACAGCACCTCCTGGGGTACCGTGGACAACCTGATGTACGTTGCGGGAGCCACCCGGCCCGAATTCCTTCGGAACATACGGAGGATCGTTCCCGATCATTTCCTCCTGGTTCCGGGAGTCGGTGTCCAGGGAGGTTCCCTTGAAATGGTGATGAACCACGGCCGAAGCAGGCATGGCGGGCTGCTGATCAATAATTCCCGCGGGATCATTTTTGCCGGCAAGGGACCCGGCTTTGCCGATGAAGCCCGGAAGGCCTCGCTGAACATGGTCGCGGCCATGAGGGCAGAATGGGGCTCGTGATTCGTGATTCGTGACTCGTGATTCGTGATTCGTGACTCGTGACTCGTGACTCGTGACTCGTGACTCGTACTTTTTCCTTTTTCCTTTTTCCTTTTTCCTGATCCGATCGCATCTATATCTGAAAAAGATATCCGTTGCAGGAAGATTTTTTGCAATACCTGTGGAAATACGGGTTGTACCCTTCCGATCAGCTGGTGACGGACAGGGGGGAAAGGGTTGAGATAGTTTCGCCGGGGCAATTGAACAGCGATGCCGGTCCTGATTTCCTTTTTGCCCGTATCCGGATAGGGGCCACCTTATGGGTCGGTCATGTCGAGGTCCATGTAAAAGCTTCGGACTGGTTCAGGCATGGTCACGAAAAAGATCCTGCCTATGAACCGGTCATTCTGCATGTCGTCTATGAAAATGACTGCGAAACCAGGAGACAGTCCGGGGAAATCGTTCCGACCGTCAGGCTGCCTGTCAGGCCGACTTTCCTCGACAATTACCACCGGATCCTGTCAACCCTGTCACCCGTGCCCTGTGGCGAAGGATGGAAAAAACTGGAAGCCCTCCAGGTTGAAAACTGGATCATCGCCATGGGGGTAGAAAAGATGGAGACCAAGGCCGGGGAAATCTTCAACCGGCTGGGTGAGAACCGGGGCGGATGGGAAGAAACCCTGGTCCAGCTTATGTTCCGTTCGTTCGGTTTTGGCATCAACCAGGAAGCCTTTGACAGGCTTGGAAAATCCGTTCCCCTGTCTGCCCTGCGTTTTGCCGGACCGAACCTGTTCCGGACTGAAGCCCTGTTGTTCGGGCAGTCGGGGACGATACCCGCGCAGAAAACCGAACCTTACACGAAAGCCCTGGGATCTGAATATATTTTTCTGAGGCGTAAATATAACCTTCTCCCGTTGTATAATCCGGGGTGGAAATTCCTCAGGATGAGACCTTCCAATTTTCCCACGGTCAGGATGGCCCAGTTGTCTTCTTTCCTGTCCGGAAATCCTGACCACCTCGGTTTGGTTCTGAAAGGAGCCGGCATGATTGAGCGCTCGTCCCTGGACTTTCCGGTATCGTCCTATTGGAAATCGCATTATGATTTTGCCAGGGAATGGTCAGGCCAGTATCCCGGCATCGGGGAAGAAACGGTCAACCTGTTCCGCATCAATGCCTCCCTGCCATTTGCCGCCTGCTATGCCGACCGTCATGGCGATTCCGCCTCGAAGGAGAAATGGATGGAATGGCTGGAACGGCTCCCACCTGAAAACAACCGGATCACGCGAATCTGGACCTCTTATGGCTATTGCGTTCCCAACGCTTTTTATTCACAGGCTTTCCTGCATCTCTACCTGGCTTACTGCCGCCCGAGACGATGCCTGAACTGCCGGATCGGACAATACCTGATCCGTAACCCGGATCCATGAGTTTTTCCTATCTTGCCGGCATATAGTGATGAAAAGGATCCTGATAACCGGCTCCAACGGCCTGGTTGGCCAAACGCTGCTGCATCACCTGCTGGGAAGATCCGGGATTGAGATCATGGCCACCTCGGCCCATGAGAACAGGTACCCAGGATTGGCGCTGGACCAGTTTTCACAAACCGATCTGCAGGTACCCGGCCAAACTGCAGCATTGATCCTGGATTTCAAACCCGATGCCGTTATTCATGCAGCCGCAATGACCCAGGCCGATCCGTGCGAACTGAATCCTGATCTGTGCGACCGCATCAATATCGAAGGAACCCGGGAGGTGGCCAGGGCCTCGGAAAAGGTGGGATCCTATTTTGTTTTCCTCTCTACCGATTATGTTTTTGACGGATTACAGGGGCCTTATAGGGAAGAGGATGAACCCAATCCGGTAAGTTCCTACGGCTGGTCGAAACTCCGGGGAGAATACCTGACCCGGCGACTGGCAACTCCCTGGACCATCATCAGGACCATACTCGTGTATGGGGTTGTGCCCGCCCTCAACCGGTCCAACCTGGTTCTTTGGGTGAGAAATTCGCTGAGCAACGGGATCAGCATCAGGGTCGTAAATGATCAGTTCCGGATGCCCACACTGGCCGATGACCTGGCAGAAGGGATCATCACCGTGATCCTGAAGGAGAAGACAGGAATCTACCACCTCTCAGGACCCGAGATGTTATGCGTATCCGACATAGCTTATAAATGTGCTGATTTTTTTTCCCTTGACCGGTCATTGATCTGTCCGGTTTCTTCACTAACTTTAAACCAGCCCGGTAAACGCCCCCCTTCAACCGGGTTCGTTCTGGACAAAGCAGCCCGCGAGTTGGATTATGCACCGAAAAACCTGGAGGAAGGGCTGTCCGTGGTACAAAATTTGCTTGTGTCGTTTGATCAGCCTGAGCGTTCCGTTTGTTAACTCATAGATCATGAAAACCCTGAACCAGATATTCACTCTCCTGATCCTGGTCCTGTTGGGCTGCAGCCGTGAAGTCCTGCAACCGGGCATTACGCTGGATGCCTCCTCCGACTGTAAATCCGTCCTGAAATCCGGGATGGGCATCTCCGGGGACCAGGATTGCATCCAGTACTCTTTTCAGGACAACCGGCTGGTCATCAAGCATATAAATGCCGGGTTCAACTGCTGCCCCGAAGGATTCAAGGTTAGCCTGGCTGTCAAAGGTGATACCCTGATCATTACGGAAGAGGAGAATTCCAGTCTTTGTGACTGCAACTGCCTCTTCGACCTGGATTACACCCTGACGGATATAGACAAGGACTCCTGGTGGATTCGCGTGGTTGAACCCTATGTCCAGGGCCAGGGACAGGACCTGATCCTGTTCGAGGCTAACCTCAGGAAAGACACCAGCGGGCTTGTATGTTTTGAAAGGACTACCTATCCCTGGAGATTCTAATCAATCACGATATGAAAACCCATCCCATCTTATTCAGCGCGCTGATCCTGGCTGCAGGAATGTTCTCCTGTGACAAGGAAACAGATTATGAGGTCAAGCCGTTGAACCTGCCGCTGAAAACAGCGGAAGTGATCACGGCAGACAACTCATTCGGTTTTGACCTGTACAGAAAATTATCGGCCGCGGCCGAAACGAATGTCAACCTGATGATTTCCCCGCTCAGCGTTTCGCAAGCCTTGGCTATGACTTACAACGGGGCAGCCGGCGAAACGAAAGTCGCCATGGAGCAAGCCATGAAAATGGCCGGTATCGAGCGTGACGAGCTGAATGAATTGAATCGGACACTGGTCAACGCCCTGCTGGCACATGACCCCAAGGTGATCCTGGAGATCGCCAACTCGATCTGGTACAGGGATGACTATACCATCCTGAATGATTTTAAGCAGAGAAACACGGAATATTACAATGCAGAGGTCAATGCAATGGATTTCAGCGATCCCGGTTGCAAGGATGTGATCAATGCCTGGGTCGATGAAAAGACGCACGGGAAAATTGAGGAAATCGTCAAGGAAATAAAGCCCGAATCGTTCATGTTCCTGATCAATGCCATCTATTTCAAGGGCATCTGGAAATTCGAGTTTGCCAAAAAGGATACCCGGGAACAACCATTCTACCTCCAGGACGGAACCTCGGTAAATGTTGAAATGATGAACCGGAAAATCACGGCCAACTGCCTGTCGAATGACCTGTTCTCATCCATCGAACTTCCTTACGGCGAAGGAAACTGGAGGATGTTCCTGTTCCTTCCCGAATCCGGCAAGACCTTAAAAGACATCGAAGATCAGCTTACACCGGAAAACTGGAACCTGTGGATGACCCAGTATAAGGAAATCGTTGATCTGGAACTCTACCTGCCCCGTTTCAAGTTTGCCTATGAGGAAAGCCTTAAAAATGCCCTGGCTGCCATGGGCATGGAAGTTGCCTTTACCGAAGCTGCCGATTTCAGCGGCATCCTGCCGGGCGGTGGCCTGATGATCAGCGATGTCAAACACAAAACATTCGTCGAGGTCAACGAAGAAGGTACCGAAGCGGCAGCGGTTACCTCCGTGGAAATTGTGCTGACCAGTATGGGTGAATACCTCTCGTTCAACCGACCGTTCCTGTTCGCCATCGCCGAGAAATCTTCAGGAGCGGTCCTGTTCCTTGGCAAACTGATGAATCCGAATGACTAACCCCAGACTTCAGTCTGGGGTGCACACAACGCTAACTGACTAACCCCAGACTTCAGTCTGGGGTGCACACAACGCCAACTGACTAACCCCAGACTTCAGTCTGGGGTGCACACAACGCTAACTGACTAACCCCAGACTGAAGTCTGGGGATAAACATACCAACTATGAAGAATCTGACTATTCTCCTGTTATCGGTCTTTTTGCTGGCGTCCTGCGAGCTGTTCAGGGACAAGGCAGTGAGGATCGAATCGTTGTCCGATATGGAATGTAAATCAGGAAGCGGCAACCTGCTGAAAAGCGACGCTCCGGGTCCTGACCAGACCTGCGTGGATTACAGTTTCGATCAGGACAGCACCCTGACAATCATGCACTACAACGCGGGCTTCAACTGTTGCCCAGGCGCCATACTCACCGATGTAAGCGTCGAAGGGGACAGCCTGATCATCATAGAGAAGGGCAGGGAGGTCGGCTGCAAATGCAATTGTCTCTTCCATGTCGAGATGAAGGTTTATAACCTGAAACCCAAGGTTTACCATGTGAGGTTCGATGAGGACCTGGTGGTTCCTGACAGCCTCCGGCTGGTCTTTGATATCGATCTGAAGCATGAAACAGCCGGAAGTGAGTGTGTTACCCGCACCTTAGACCCGTGGGGACGATGAGAAGGCAGAAGGCAGAAGGCAGAGGGCAAAAGGAAAGTATTAAGTAAAAGGGTTAAAGTGAAAAATTTGTGGTTGGTGATCAGTGCGGTGCTGGTGGCAGGATGCTGCCGGTACTATGACGAACCGGATGATCATTACAGGTCATGGACGGATGCCACCGTTGTCTTTATGGGAGATCCCGCGGTGGATGGATGCGGATGGCTGGTACGGATTGATGATGAGTTATATTATCCTGTGAACCTGGCCGATGAGTACAGGATCGACAGTCTTGAACTGCAAATCAGGTATTACTATGACCCGGTCGAATACCGCTGCGGAAGAGGCGGGACGCGCTTCCCGTCAATCCGGATCATTGCTTATAAAATGGATACCTCCCCGGCTGAAGTCCACGACCTGCTGGACTGGGATTCCGTTCCGATGGATATGTTCAGGATGGATTCAGCCTATGTTGAGGGCGACAGCCTCCATTTGCAGGTCAGCTACAGCGGGGGTTGCCGGGAGCATGAATTCAACCTCTGGAAGCTTCCGCCGAATGCTCTTGAACCTCCGCCGGTGGAACTCATGCTGGCTCACGAGGACAACGGGGACATGTGTGAAGCCTGGATTACCGAGTGGATGGCCTTTTCGCTTCGTCCCCTGCGGGAAAGGGGTAAGCGCGAAATTACATTTCTGCTCCGCGGATCCCCCGAAATGTCCGCTTATTTCGGAGAATTTGTATATCGCTATTGATTTTCTTTCTCCTTCCTCCTTTCTCCTTTCTCCTTGATGTTTGGAGTTTCCAAACATTTGCCTATCTTTGCATGCTTATTTTGAACCAATAGTAAAATTTTAACTCACATGTACTTATCGGCAGAAAAGAAACAGGAACTTTTCGAGAAGTACGGGAAGTCCAATAAAGACACCGGTTCCCCTGAAGGACAGGTTGCCTTATTCTCTTACCGTATTTCCCATTTGACGGACCACCTTAAGAAGAACCGCAAGGATTTCAGTACCCAGCGTGCCCTGATCAGTTTGGTCGGAAAGCGCAGACGTATTCTCAATTATTTGAAAGACAGGGATATCGAGAGATACCGCGCTATTATCAAAGAATTGAATCTCCGTAAATAATTCATCGAAAAAAGGCAATCCCCAATTGCCTTTTTTCTTCCCGATCAATCTGATTTTAAATCTGATTTTTAAGATGTACAACCTATATCAGAAGACCATCACGTTAAATGATGGCAGAACCATAACCATTGAAACCGGCAAACTGGCCAAGCAGGCTGATGGTTCGGTTGTGGTTACCATGGGAAAGAGCATGGTGCTGGCGGCTGTTTGTGCCGCCAAAGAGGCAAAGGAAGATGTGGACTTCATGCCGCTAAGTGTTGAATACAAGGAAAAATTTGCCGCTGCCGGCCGTTTTCCCGGTGGCTTCATGAAACGGGAAGCCCGGCCGAACGACAATGAGATCCTCATATCTCGTCTGGTTGACCGTGCCTTGCGACCTCTCTTCCCTGAAGATTATCACGCGGAAGTTTTTGTTACGATTAACCTGATATCGGCTGATCCCGAATGTCCGCCGGATGCCCTGGCCGGGCTGGCAGCTTCAGCCGCCATGATGCTGACCACCATTCCCTTTGGTGGACCGATCAGCGAAGTGCGCGTCGCAAGGATCAACGGTGAGATGGTGATCAATCCGTCGATGTCGGCTTTGGCGACTGCCGATCTCGACATCATCATTGCCGGGACCAGTGACAGTATCATGATGGTTGAAGGCGAGATGAAGGAAATATCGGAAGCTGACATGCTGGAAGCCATCCGCCTGGGCCATGCGGAAATCAAAAAACATTGCGGCATTCAACTTGAGCTTCGAGACGAGTTGGGCGTCAAAGGCCCCCGCGAGTATTGCCATGAAACCAATGATGACGAGCTCAGGCAGAAACTGACTGAAGCCACCTATCAGAAAGTTTATGACATTGCCAAGGCCCGGATGCCGAAACAGGAAAGGAACGATGCCTGGGATAAACTGCAGGAAGAGTTTATCTCCTCCCTGGGCGAGGAAGTCGAAGCTCCTGTCGTTACCATGGCTAAAAGGTATTTCCATGAAGTGATGAAGGAAGCGACCCGCAACCTTCTCCTGGATGAAGGCATCAGGCTCGACGGCCGCAAGACCGATGAGATCCGCCCCATCTGGTGCGAGGTGGATTATCTTCCCATGGCCCATGGATCAGCCATCTTCACGAGGGGTGAAACCCAGTCGCTGACCACCATCACCCTGGGGACCAAACTCGATGAGAAAATTGTTGATGAGGTACTGACCCAGGGCAAGAACCGTTTCATGCTCCATTATAATTTCCCGCCTTTCTCCACCGGTGAAGCCCGCCCGGCACGCGGCACCAGCCGCCGTGAAATCGGGCATGGCAACCTGGCCCACCGCGCCCTGGAACCGGTCATGCCGGATCCGGAAGATAATCCTTACGTGATCCGGATAGTCTCCGACATACTGGAATCCAACGGTTCCTCCTCAATGGCCACGGTCTGCGCCGCAACACTGGCGCTGATGGACACGGGCGTCAAGATCAAGAAACCGGTAGCCGGCATTGCCATGGGACTGGTTATGGGTAATAAGGGGAAATACCGCATCCTTTCCGACATACTCGGAGATGAGGACCACCTGGGCGACATGGACTTCAAGGTTACCGGAACCCGCGACGGGATCACAGCATGCCAGATGGATATCAAATGCGACGGGCTCTCCTATGACATCCTTGCTGAAGCCCTCGACCAGGCAAAGAGGGGAAGGATGCACATCATGGACAAGATCCTCGAAACCATCTCCGAACCGCGGGCCGATTATAAGCCCCACGTGCCCAGAATACAGACGATGACCATACCGAAAGAGATGATCGGAGCAGTGATCGGAACCGGCGGCAAAGTGATCCAGGAGATCCAGGCATTGACCAACACCATCATCACCATAGAAGAGGTGGACGGGATTGGCTTTATCGAGGTGGCCGCTCCTGACAAGAATGCCATTGAGGCTGCCATGGACATGATCCATGGAATCATCGCAGTTCCGGAAGTCGGCGAAGTGTACCATGGAAAAGTTATATCCATCCTTGCTTTTGGCGCATTTGTAGAGATTCTCCCCGGCAAGGAGGGTCTTCTCCATATATCCGAGATTAGCTGGAAACGATTGGCCACCGTTGAAGAAGAGTTGCAGGTCGGCCAGATGGTGGATGTCAAGCTTATCGAGATCGATGAGAAAAGCGGCAAATACCGTCTTTCCAGAAAAGTACTGCTTGAAAAGCCGGAAGGCTATGTTGAAGCTCCTGAAAACCGCGGTCCGAGAGGCCCGAGGGAAAACCGTGATGGACGTGATCGCCGTGACAGCCGTGACAGGCGTGATCGGGGTGATCGTTCAGGCCGGGGACCCAGAGGGGGATTCGACAGAAGATAGCAGATTGTTCATAATAATAAGGCTAGAGAAATCCCCGCACCTGCGGGGATTTCTTATTTTTAGGCAATGCAACCTAAGGATCAATACCCTTGCCTATACCGGTTTGTGGTGATCGAAGGCAATATAGGCGCCGGTAAAACATCACTGGCAACCCGCATCAGTCAGGACTATCAGAGCAGCCTCATCCTGGAGCGTTTTGCCGATAATCCGTTTCTCCCAAAATTCTATCAGGATCAAGCCCGATACGCTTTTCCAGTGGAAATGTCATTTCTGGCCGACCGTTACAACCAGTTAAAGAAAGAGCTGGGCAGCGGACCCGATATATTTTCCCGGTTCGTCGTCTCGGATTATTACTTCATGAAATCGCTCATCTTCGCATCCAATACCCTGTCCGGAGACGAATACGCGCTCTACGCCCAGCTCTTCCATATTATTTATGCCTCACTGCCACGTCCCGACCTGTATGTTTACCTTCACCAGGATCCTGAAAACCTTCTGATCAATATATGGAACCGGGGTAGGGATTACGAATCCTTGATCACGGCAGATTACCTGAAAAAGATACAGACGGGTTATTTCGAATTCTTCCGGCAGGAGACCGGTATGCGCATTGTCGTCCTTGATACCCGGAGCCTGGATTTTGTCAACAGCGAGGAAGATTATCATGCAGTTTTGAAGATACTCTTCGGCCGGGAATTCCCGGTTGGGGTCACCCGGGTGCTGGCAGAATGAGCTGCAACATATTTTATCCTGAATTCCTGCGTTAATGTGCAGTAACTATGATGTATTCTTGAAAATATTTTTATTTTTGTCCTACCTAGAAAAACAAATATTAATACAATAATCCCGGTGGTTATGAAGAAACTCAACTACACACTGCTGATGGCCGCCACTGCTGCTTTCATGCTCTCCGGCTGCAGCGGCCTGAACAAAATGAAAAAAGATGCGTCAGGAATATCCTACAAGGTTACTCCCGAAGTGCTGGAAATGCATGGAGACCAGGTGAAAGTGGTTATTGATGCCAAGTACCCTGAAAAATACTTCAATAAAAAAGCCGTGGTCGTTGCCACACCGGTCCTGAAAACCCCCGGCGGCGAAGTTGAATTCAAACCGGTCACCCTTCAGGGTGAAAGTGTCACCGCCAATAACAAGGTTGTCAACTATAAATCCGGTACAACGGTTAAATATGAAGGATCGGTTCCCTACACCGGCGATATGCGCCAGTCCGAACTGGTCGTCAAAGCGGAGGCATCGATCAAGAGCAAGAAAGTGGCTTTCGATCCTGTCAAGATTGCAGATGGCGTTATCTCCACACCGACGCTGTTGGCCAATAAAGACGGTGAATCGTTGATTGCCGCCGATCGTTTCCAGCGCATAATACCCGAAAGCTATCAGGCTGATATTATGTATGATATCAACAAGGCTGAAGTGAAGAAAACTGAAATGGCTTCGGCCGACGTAGCTGCCCTCAAGGACAAGGTAAAAGCCGCAAACGAAAAAACCAATTACAACATCAAGGGAGTGGATGTTTCGGCCTACGCTTCGCCGGACGGTGAACTGAGCCTGAACGATAAGCTCGCCAAGGAACGTTCCCAAACCGCCACCAAGTTCTTTAAAAAAGAACTGGAGACTCTGAAAGTTTCCGAAGCCGGCCAGGCCGAATTCTTTAAGCTGATGTCCACGGCTGAAGACTGGGATGGTTTTAAGGAACTGGTTGGCAAGTCGAATGTCCAGGACAAAGACCTGATCCTTCGTGTTCTATCAATGTATAACGACCCGGTGGTCAGGGAACGGGAAATCAGGAACATCTCGGCCGCGTTCACCGAACTGGCTGACCAGATCCTGCCGCAGCTGCGTCGTTCTAAACTGACCGTCAGCGTTGACGTGATCGGCAAATCGGATGCCGAGCTACTGAAACTGGCTTCCACCAGTCCGGGCGACCTGGGCATTGAAGAAATTCTTTACGCAGCGTCACTGACGAATGACGTTAAAACAAAGAGCTCCGTATACCAGGCAGCAACTGAAAAATTTCCCGGCTGCTACCGGGCATGGAATGATTATGGCATGACATCGGCCCAACTGGGTGACTTTAAAACCGCCCAGACAGCCATCGAAAAAGCCAATACCCTGAAAGCCAATGACCCGATCGTCCTCAACAACCTGGGCGTTGTAGCCCTTGCCAATGGCGATTATGACAAGGCTGAAGGCCTTTTCCGCAGTGCGGCCGGTGCCGGGAACGAAGTGGACCACAACCTGGGGATCGTTAATGTCAAGAAAGGCAATTACAGCCAGGCAGTGACCAATTTTGGTTCATCCTGCCTTTACAATGCCGCCCTTGCGCAAACCCTGAACAAGGATTACGCCAAAGCCCTTAAAACCCTTGATTGCATTACGGACCCCTGCCCGATAACCCACTACCTGAAAGCCGTCGTTTATGCACGCCAGGGCCAGAGCGCGAATATGTTCAAATCTCTCGAAGCTGCCATCGCAGCCAAGGCTGATCTGAAACAGCTGGCTAAAACCGACCTGGAATTCGGCAAGTATTTTGCCGATGAAAAATTCAAGGCCTTAATTCAATAATATAAACCCAACAAAAGAAAAAGAGCCGCTCCGGAAGGGGTGGCTCTTTTTTATTGTGACTGGTGACTGGTGATCAGTGACTGGTGATTGAATTCGTATTGCGTAAATAGGCTTCTGGCTTTCAGGTTTATTTTTCCCCGAGGACGAATTTTATCGGTACCGAAAAGGAAACATTCACCGGCTTGTTTCTTTGCTGGCCGGGCTTCCAGGCCGGGGAGGATTTAATGACCCCGAGAACCTCATTGTCCAGTATCGGATCGACGCTTCTGAGTAAGTTGATCCATTTAACCACGCCGTCCCTGCCGACCACAAAAGAAACATAAACGGTTCCCTGAAGTTTTTTCTCCTTGGCTTCCTGTGGATACTTTACGTGTTTCTGGACCCAATCGCGGAACTTGTCGATCCCGCCGCCTTCGAATTCAGGCATCATATCAACAATCTGGAAAACCTGGTTTTCTTCTTCAATCTCTGTTCCCTTTTCAGGTGTCTTGATTGTTTTTCCATCGATCCGCAGCTTGATTTCTTCAATGTCGGCTTTTGAGAATCCGGCTTTGGCAAGCTCTTTCTCAACCGCCATCTTGGCAATCTCTTCTTTTGATTTTTTAGCCTGGTCCTGTGCGGTGGCTGACCAGCCGTTCAGAAGGATCATGGCGGCAAGCACCGGGATGACTATCAGATAGCTCCAGCCAACCCTGCGTGACTGTTTTGTTTTTGATAACATGGTTAATCTCCTTTTTAATAATGTTTTTGTATTGAAAGAATGCATCAGCAACAGCCCGGGGACCAGGAACTGATGATTGATGAGCGCATTTGAGTATTCAACTGTGTTGACTCCGACGGTGGCTTCATCGGCTATGTATTCATGCACAAGCCTGATTCGGGTGGTAAGAAAATAGACGGCCGGATTGTAGAAAAAGATAATCCGGAGCAAAGTGAAAAGAAGATTGTCAAGGCTGTGCCACTGCCTGATGTGGACCTTTTCGTGTTCCAGGATGGTGTTCGTCTCCCAGGTTTCCATCTTAACGGGTGCAGGATAATATACGGTTCCAAAAAAGCTAAAAGCTGCGCAAGACCGTTCCAGGGGAACGATTTTGAAGCCCTTATGCCTGAAAGACCGGGCCGAACGGGACCAGCGGATGAGCCGGATCACCTGGGCCGCCGATAAAAGAAACAGAATGGCAACGATCGAAAAGTAAACCGTGACGATCCACTCTGCGGCCGTGAAACCGGCTGAGGATAGGGCTTCAGACGCGGTTTCCTCAACCGGTGCCGTCTCAAATGCACCGATCAGGGGAATCTGGAAGACCGGCCGGGCAGCCTGCCCGATAGGGATATACCAGGGTAGCCACGGCAACAGGACAGCCACGAGAGAACCGCTCAGCAGAAAATACCGGTTGGCCTGGAACAGCCTGAGACGGCTGAAAAACAATTCATAGGCTAGCCAGACGAGAACCAGGAAAAGATTGGCCAGAACCAGTTCATTCAGGTGGTTCATTGCTTTTCCTTTTTAAGTTTCTCAACCGCCCTGAGGAGATCTTCCATCTCCTTTACTGTAAGTCCTTCCCTTTTTGAGAAGAAGGAAACCATCTGTTTCAGGCTTCCGTCAAAATAGTTTTCCAGCATTTTTTTCATCGAAAAATGGGAATACTCCTCCTTGCTGATCAGGGCAAAATACTGATGAGTGGTCCCAAACGCCTTGTGACCGACGAATCCTTTCTGCTCCAGGATCCTGACAATCGTCGAAACGGTTGTGTACGCAGGTTTGGGCGCCGGCATCCCGGCCAGGATCTCTTTGATAAATGAAGGTCCCAACTCCCAGATAATCTGCATGATCTGTTCTTCAGCCTTGGTAAGTTCTCTCATGATCCCAATGGTTTACCCAAATGTACAACGAAGAAATTAAAAATCCAACTAAATCATTAGTTAATTATACTATTGGGTTAGTTGAATCAATAAATGAGTATTGGATATTGGATGTTGGATATTGGATGTTGGATATTGGATGTAGATATTTTCTAAAATCCAAAATCCCGAATCCAAAATCCCGAATCATCCCTGTTCACTCGTCATTCAGCACATGCCAAAGCACTATCCCGACACTGACTGCCACATTGAGAGAGTGCTTGGTGCCGAACTGGGGTATCTCAACGGCGGCATCGCAGAGGTTGATTACTTCTTGGGATACCCCATGAATCTCGTGTCCGAAGACCAGGGCCAGCGGCTGAGAAAGTTGCGATGGGTTGAATGGTGGAAGGTGTTGAAGAGGGAGGCTGGAGTCGGTCTGTTCCAGCGCAACAATGGCATATCCCTTATCCTTACAGGTTCGGACTGCGTCGGTGGTGCTTTCGAAGTACTCCCAGTCGACGGAAAGTTCGGCACCGAGCGCTGTCTTATGGATATCCCTGTGGGGCGGGGGTGTACTGATGCCGCAAAGGATGAGCCGGTTAATCCTGAAAGCATCACAAGTCCGGAAGATGGAACCGATATTGTTAAGGCTCCTGACATTATCCAGGATAATGATCACCGGATTCTTGTCAGAGGATCTGTATCCGCTGATATCCAGACGTCCCAGTTCGTCGTTGGACAATTTGCGCATGATCGGAAATTTCCGTAAAAATAACGTCATCAGCGTTAACCTTGCAGGGTGCTTGTTTGTTTGAACCAAAAAATGTGCGATTTTCGTGTGACTTTTACATTTAACCGATAAAACCTGACAGGATGAATCTTCATGAATACCAGGCTAAGCAGCTGCTCAGTTCCTATGGTGTACCGGTAGCAGAGGGATTGATGGCGGAAACCGCCGAAGCTGCCGTGGAAGCAGCCAGGCTTATCCAGGAGCAGACAGGAACCAAGATATGGGTCATCAAGGCCCAGGTTCATGCCGGCGGTCGCGGCAAGGGAGGTGGGGTAAAACTGGCCCGGTCCTTGGAAGAGGTCAGGGGACATGCCTCACGGATACTGGGAATGAACCTGGTTACTCCCCAGACGGGTCCGGAAGGCAAGCTCGTGCGCAAGATCCTGATTCAGCGTGATACTTATTATCCGGCTGCAGACGGACAGTTGTCGGTTAAGGAGTTTTACATGAGTGTTTTGCTGAATCGTAAGACCGGCCGGAATATCATCATGTATTCAACCGAGGGTGGAGTGGATATTGAAGGAGTGGCCAAGGACACACCTCACCTCATTTTTATCGAGGAGATCGACCCTTCAGTCGGTATCCAGCCTTTTCAGGCCAGGAAGATCGCTTCCAACCTCAAGCTCGAAGGAACGGCCAGCAAAAACCTGGTACTTTTTGTCACAAAACTGTATCAGGCTTTTTTAGCTGCCGATGCTTCCCTGATGGAAATCAACCCCCTCGTGAAAACTTCCGACGATCTGATTATTGCAGCTGATGCTAAGGTCAACCTGGATGACAATGCCCTGTACCGTCACCCTGATTTTGAAGCCATGCGGGACCTTTCCGAGGAAGATCCGACCGAGGTAGAGGCCTCTCAGCATAACCTGAACTTTATCAAACTCGACGGAAACGTCGGCTGTATGGTGAACGGAGCGGGACTGGCCATGGCAACCATGGACATGATCAAGATGTCGGGCGGTCAACCCGCTAATTTTCTCGATGTTGGAGGCAGCGCAAGTCCCCAGACCGTCGAAGCCGGTTTCAGGATCATCCTGAAGGATCCGGCCGTTAAAGCCATACTGATCAATATTTTCGGAGGCATAGTGCGTTGCGACCGGGTTGCACAGGGCGTTGTAGACGCCTATAACAAAATCGGCGCGATACCTGTTCCGGTCATCGTCAGGCTGCAGGGAACCAACGCCGTTGAAGGCAAAAAACTTATAGACCAGTCGGGTTTGCATGTTTCCTCCGCCATCACCCTCGAGGAGGCTGCCGTTTTGGTAAGACAGGCTGTAGCATAGCAAATCTGGCGACCTGAATGGCATGGAAATTGTCTAATTTTGAGTATGCGGATCATATTTACCATCTTATTTTTTCTGATCCTTCTTCCTGACACAAACTGCCAGGAACGGCTGAAGATCCGTAAGGACACGGTATATGTGGAATCTGTCGTGATCAACGGGGACACAATGCCGCATATTGAACTCAGGGAAGTACCCATTATCCCGCCACGCTATTTCAGGAACCGGTTTGAGGAGAGACAGTACTGGCGTCTGGTCTATAATCTGAAAAAAGTGCTGCCCTATTCCAAGATAGTTGCTTCGACCGTTCAACAGGTGGAGAAAAAACTTGCCGCCGTCCCGTCGGATAAGGAAAGAAGAAAATTCATGCGCCAGCTTGAGGACTCCCTCTGGAAGGAATATGAAGCCGACATGCGGGAGATGACCATCACCCAGGGAAAGCTTTTGTTCAAACTGATTGACCGTCAGACCCGGAATACCACCTATTACTGGATAAACTCATACAGGGGCTCAATCAGCGCGTTTTTCTGGCAGGGCATGGCACGCCTGTTCGGCACAAACCTTAAATCGGAATATAATCCGGAAGGCGATGACCGGTTGATCGAGCAGATCGTTACCTATATCGAGAAGGGATACATTTAAAGCAGAAGGCAGAAGGCAAAAGGCAGAAGGCAAAAGTAAAGGAAAAAGGAAAAAGGAAAAAGGAAAAAGAACGTGGTATTATGCCTAACCCCAGACTTCAGTCTGGGGGATGCTCCCCAGCTCATTATGACTAACCCCAGACTTCAGTCTGGGGGATGCTCCCCAGATCATTATGCCTAACCCCAGACTTCAGTCTGGGGGATGCTCCCCAGCTCATTATGACT
>CAZJNQ010000032.1:23364-31340 GCA_964547475.1 uncultured Porphyromonadaceae bacterium | reverse complement strand
ATTGGAGAGAAGCATCCATATAACATTGACGGAAGAAGTGAATCGTGAATCGTGACTCGTGACTCGTGACTCGTGACTCGTGAATCGTGATTCGTGACTCGTGAATCGTGAATCGTGATTCGTGACTCGTGAATCGTGAATCGTGACTGGTGATCAGGGAGTGGTGATACGAAAGTTCCCAGACTGAAATCTGGAGTTAATCAAAAACTTAATTCTTGTCTCTTACTACTTTTTACTTTCCTTTTGCCTTCTGCCTTCTGCCTTATGCCTTATTATAAGCCTGTCGTACAAGAACATAAGCAGCACAGTGAGAAGCCCTATGCCGAATACGACATACCAGATCCTGTCGGGATGATAGGTGGCCCAGAGGTAGTCGGTCAATTGCCGGTTGGTCATGCCCATCATCTCTCCTGCCCTGGTGAAATAATCGGTCTGGGTAAACTGGTCGCTGATGGCCGGGATATCGAGTCCTCTTGAAAGTACTTCCTCCTTGAGCAGCTCTACCTTGTCTGAGAGTTGCTGATACACTCCGCCTGATATTTGCCCGGCGAAAAAGTTGCCTCCTGCATAGGGGATGAATGAACAACCCATGTACAATGCCACCTTGTCTTTTGGGGCAATGCGCGCCACATATTCAGATATCTTCGGTGAGGAAGACATTTCCCCGGTGGCAAAAATGAAGATCGAGAGAATCAGGAAGAACCCGTTCTGGGTCATCAGGGTCAATGAGATCCCGATTGAGCAGATGAGCATTCCGCTGATCATCGCGCTCAGGGGTTTCCACTTCATAACCAGGGTGGAGATGACAATCTGGAACAAGACAATGAAGAGGGCATCAATATTGATCAGCATTTCCGAGGCTATCCTCGCTTCATGCTGGGTGTCCAGGGCTTGTCCGAGCCAGGGCCAGAACCGGCTGATCGATTCGTACATGCTGTCGGTATGGACCCACTGGTCAATAAAAACCGGAAGGGTGTAAAACAACTGGTTGTACATCGTCCAGAAACCGATGACCAATATCAGGAATATTAGTAACTTGATGTCGCTCAACGCCTTACCAATATTTTTAAGAATGGACCAAAGGGCTTTCCCGATCGGATCGGTATTCTTTTCCCGGTGCGGTTCCTTGTAAAAGAGGATGACGATGACCAGGTTGACCAGTATCGCAACCGACGACATCATAAAAACGTATTTCCAGGAAAATCCCCTGAGAACGGAAGCAATGACGGGTCCTATGAATGCGCCGATATTCACGATCATGTAAAAGATCCCGAAACCGATGGAGGAGGTGGTTTCATCTGTGGTTTTGCCAACGGTTGCCTGGACCACGGGCTTGAACAGGCCTGCGCCGAGTGCCACCCAAAGGAATACGGCAAACACCGATGCGTATGAGCTCACCTGCCCCATGACGAAATAACCTGAAGCCAGCACAACATAGGCAACTATCAATGTTTTTTTGAAACCGAACTTATCCGCAAAAGCTCCGGTTACCAGGGGCAGGAAATAAAGGATCATAACCACGGTTCCCATCAGGGTGCCTTTCTGAACCTGGGTAAAACCAAGCGCACCGGTTTCAGTGGATCCAGTCAGGTAGAGGGCCAGCGGTATAAACATCCCGTACCATGCCAGCCGTTCGAACAATTCCATCACGTTGGCCCACCAATATGTGGATGGGAGCTTGCGGAAGACAGCAGATAATGAAGTCATTGTGGAAATGTTGAAAGGTGATAAAGTGTAAGAGTGATATTGTGAAAATCGTAGATCGTTATCCGGAAAGGGTCAATTTTACCACATTCTCAACGTGGTGCGTATGCGGGAACATATCCACCGGCTGGACCTCGGTGATTTCGTAGAGGTCTGACAGCAGGGCGAGGTCGCGGGCCTGCGTTGCCGGGTTGCAGCTGACATAGACGATACGGCCGGGCCTTGCATTCCGGATCGCGTCAATAATACCGGCATGAACCCCTGCCCTGGGCGGATCCAGGACGATGATACCGGGACTGCCGTAACGGTCGAACAGTTCTTTATTCAGTGAGTCTTTGATATCCCCGACAAGGAACTCAGCATTGGTTATCCCATTCAAACCTGCGTTTATCCGGGCGTCCGCAATGGCCTCGGGAAGAGATTCGATCCCAATAACCTTCAAGGCTTTACCTGCCAGGAACTGTGCGATGGTGCCCGTGCCCGAATAGAGGTCATAGACTATCTCCCCGCCATTGAGGCCGGCAAAATCGCGAACGACATTGTAAAGCCGGTGAACCTGGTGGGTATTGGTCTGGAAGAAGGATTTCGCGCTGATCTTGAACCGGAGGCCTTCCATCTCTTCAAAAATATGATCCCGGCCGTACCAGGTGAAAACCTCCAGGTCAGTGATCGTATCGTTATGCTTGGGATTGATCACGTAAACGAGGGAAGTCAGGTGAGGGAACGATTGCACGAGGTGGTCCATCAGCAATTTACGTTTCCCGGGATCGTCCTCATGAAAGCTCACGATGACCATCCATTCTCCGGTGGAAGCACAGCGGATGGTCAGGTTACGCATCAGGCCTGTCCTGTTCCTGAGGTCATAATAGGTAAATCCATGCTCAAGTGTGAACCTCTCAACTTCATCCCGTATAGCATTGGCCGGGTCAGGCTGGAGCCAACACTTGCTGATCCCCGTAACCTTATCGAATAATCCCCTGACGTGAAGCCCCAGGGCCGGTTCATCCTTCAGGTTGTCTCCGTTCATTTCCTCACGCGTCAGCCATCTCCGGTTGGTGAAGGTGTACTCCATCTTGTTGCGATAGAACTCCGGCCGGTCGGCTCCGATGATCGGACGGATTTCCGGCAGCTTCAGTTTTCCGATACGGGTGAGTTGGTCCTGTACCTGTAGGGCCTTGTATTTCAGTTGTAAGGGATAAGGCAGCATCTGCCACTTGCAACCTCCGCAAATCCCGAAATGCCGGCATACCGGATCCTGCCGGTCGGGAGACGGCGTGATGATCCTGATCAGGCTCCCCTCCCAATAAGAATGGCGCTTCCGGGTTATTTGAACGTCAACGACATCGCCCGGAATGACCATCGGCACAAACACTACCCGGTTCTCAAACCGGGCAATGGCTTTACCTTCGGCTCCGACTGATTCAACGGTGAGCCCCTCGAGGATGGGGAGTGGCTTCTTTTTCGGCACAGCCAGGCAGTTTGTCGCTAAAAGTAATAAAGCCCAAGGGTATTTCCGCTTTCACTGATCATATCCATTTCCGGATCCGGTTTTGGAACCACATGAAACGCCCGAGCGGTTGCACAAGCCTTAGCAGGCCCGGTGCAAACTCAAGGAAACGAATAATGTTTCGCCTGGATCTCATCCGGTTCCAGATATAGAGTCTGATTGATCTATCGTATTCCAACCCGTTACCTGATCCGGCCGGTCCTTCGAGGCCTGAATCCTTTGCAGCCATTGCTCCGGCGAGCAGTCCGCTTTTCACGGCGAACTGAATGCCATCACCCGACAAAGGATCAACCAGGGAGGCGGCATCACCCGCCAGATAAAAACCCGGACCGCTCCATGGCTGCCTTTTCATGGCAAACGGGATCATGCCGCCTCTCAGGGGCGTCACACGCCTGGCTCCTGAAAGCATCTGCCTGACCACCGGGTGTTGTTCGGTAAAACGGTAAAACATCCCGTGCAATGGTACCGCCGATTTCTTCCTCCTTTTTTCAGGCATTCCGTATCCGGCATTGACCTGACCATCGGCCATGGGAAAAAGCCAGAAATAACCGGGGAAGAAATCCGGATGGGTGAAAACCAGGGGAACATCGGGATCCATGCCTGAAACGTTGGTAAAATAGCACCGGACAGCCTGTCCATACGTCTTTTGATCAGGTTCATACCCCGCGAGTTGGCGGGCTGCCAGGGAAGGCGCACCGTCCGCTCCGATGACGCAGGAACATAGGATCCCGGCGCCCGGTATGCCTGGCGGTGTTACTGTCGTTAACCGGAAAAAATTTCCATGGCACTCATAATCTGATACCCTCAAGCCGGTGATGATCCGGGTGCCGGTTGATCTTCTGACATGATCCAGCAAAAAAGCATCAAAGTCACGCCGGTAAACCAGGTAACCCGGAAGAGGCCAGTCGACAGTAAACCTGGATCCATCAGGAAAAACGAGGGAGGATGAACGGAATGAATTGTGTCTGACCGTCTGCAGGAATCGGTCATAAATCCCCGGGCTGACACTCTCCAGATTAAGCAGCGAGGACGAAGGAACCGAATCCCCGCAGGTTTTCTCCCTGGGAAACAGGGCCTTGTCCAGGAGCAGCACTCGTTTCCCCGAACGGTTTAGCGCCAGGGCTGCAGCACACCCCGCCGGTCCGGCGCCGGCGATCACAATATCGGTTTCGATGATTCCTGAAGAGTTATCAGGCATGCAGCTTAATTAAGAGATACCCGAAGTTTATCTAAATTTGGCGAAAACTAAAAATCGGCATGTCCCGAATCGGAAGGCAGGTTGACCACTTCAAGGAGATTGATCCCGGCAGCATCAGGGCTGACTTCTCGCCTGACCGTCAGTACAGGTTTACCCTGATCATGCAATTCCGCGACAGCCTGCTCTCCCGGAAGCGTTCGCAGGTGGTCAGCGTTATCCTTAAAAATCCGAGTGCCGCGGACGAACGCCGGTCCGACTCGACCATCCGCAAGGTGGAAACTTACATCTGGAAGCACTTCCCTGATGCGCGATTCCTGAATATACTGAACCTCTTCGGTTTCCGGGCGACCGATGCCCGGGAGGTCAATGCGAAACTGAAAAAAGAGAATCTGGATGGGATCGTCGGGAAAGATAATGACCGGTTTTTCAGGGAGATCCTGTCTATGTCCGATTTTCTGGTATGCGCCTGGGGAGGCCCGTCGGGGATTCAATTGACGAGTTACGAATCACGTTTGACAAGCGTGAAGGAAATAATCCTTAAGAATTTTAAAGGACCTGTTTATCAGGTCTGTGGGAACCAGTCGACCAAAGAGCCGCTGCACGGCCTGATGTGGAGTTACGAGTATCAGCTTAAACCATTCGCTCCATGATATCCCTTGACCAGGTGACTGTCAGTTTCGGGAGCTTTGATCTTCTGAAGGAGATTACACTGATCGTGAGCCCAAAAGACCGGTTAGGGCTGGTCGGCAGGAACGGTGCCGGGAAAACCACCATCCTGAGACTCTTCGTCGGTGACATGAAACCCACTTCAGGTGTGGTTTCCGTACCTCCTGACACCCGGATCGGGTATCTCCCGCAATACATGGCCTGCTCCGATTCAACCACACTCTTCGATGAAACCGGCAAGGCCTTTGAAGAAGTGATCCGTCTCGAACAGGATGTTCACCACCTGACTGCGGAAATCACTGCCCGTACCGATTATGAATCGGAATCCTATCATAGGTTGATACAAGACCTGTCGGAAAAAAATGACCGGTTCGAGTTTCTCGGCGGCCGGAACCGCGACGCGGAGATTGAGCAGACATTGACTGGGCTCGGTTTTGAACGTTCGGATTTCATCAGGGCCACTTCAGAATTTTCAGGGGGATGGAGGATGCGGATCGAGCTGGCCAAAATCCTTCTCGGGCAACCTGATGTGCTCCTTTTGGATGAACCGACCAATCACCTTGACATCGAATCTATCCAGTGGTTCGAAGACTACCTTAACGAATTCAAGGGAGTCGTGGTTTTGATTTCGCATGACAAGACCTTCCTTGACCGGGTCACCCACCGGACGGTCGAGATCACTCTTGGGAGGTTGGCCGATTACCGCGTTCCCTACAGCGAATTCCTGAAACTTAGGGCTGAAAGGAGGGAACAGCAGATAGCCGCATTCAATAACCAGCAAAAAATGATTTCCGATACCGAAAAGTTCATCGACCGGTTTCGCTACAAGCCTGCCAAATCGGTCCAGGTGCAATCGAGAATCAAGCAACTGGCGAAAATCGAACGGATTGAAATCGATGAGATTGACGGCTCCTCCATCCACATCAAGTTTCCACCTGCACCGCATTCGGGCACCATTGTGGTTGAAGCCGAGGAGGTCACCAAATTCTATGGGACGGTACACGTGCTGGACAGGATCGGAATGATCATCCACCGGGGGGAAAAGGTCGCCTTTGTGGGCAGGAACGGGGAAGGAAAAACCACCCTGGCCAGGATCATCATGGGCGAACTGGAACATGAGGGCAGGTGCAAGACCGGACATGGAGTCAAAATCGGTTATTATGCGCAGGATCAGGCCGACAGGCTGAATCCGGACAAGACGGTTTTCGATACCGTTGACTATGTGGCAGTTGGGGAAATCCGTACGAAAATGCGGGACATCCTGGGCGCATTCCTTTTCAGCGGCGAGGATATTGACAAGAAAGTTTCGGTCCTCTCGGGAGGGGAGCGAGCCCGCCTGGCCCTGGCATGCATGCTCCTGGAACCGAAAAACCTGCTGGTTCTCGATGAACCCACCAACCATCTCGACCTCAGATCGAAACAAGTGCTCAAGGAAGCGCTCATGAAATATAACGGTTCGTTGATACTGGTCTCCCATGACCGTGATTTTCTTGATGGTTTGGTCGGCAAGATCTATGAATTCAGGCATAAGAAGATCAAGGAACATGCCGGTGACATTTTCGCTTTCCTGCGTAAAAAAAAGATTACAAACCTCAGGGAAATTGAAAGAAAAGAACTGAAAACACAGTCACCGGCAGCAGTACCCGGAGTTTCCGAAAACAAGCAACGGTACGAAGAAAAGAAAGAGATTGACAAGCAAAGGAGGAAAGTGCAAGCGAGGATCAACCGGTCGGAAGACAGGATCCAGGAACTGGAAAACCGGATCCGGGTCATTGAGGCTTTCCTCGCTGATCCAGTCAGCATGGCAGCCGATGCCGGCACCGATCCGTTCGCTGAATATGAACAGCTGAAGAAAGATCTCGACCGGGAAGTCGAGGAATGGGGGAAGGCGCATGAGGAAATGGAAGGCCTAATAGGGTAAAAGGATGCAAGGACCTGCAGGGTATGAGTTTAAGTGCGCTGCTTGAGTATTCCAAATGTTGCGCATCATGCGTTACGAATAGCCGGAATTCCTTATTTTAGTATGCTTTTTTCGTTACCATTCCAGATTTCCAATGAAAACCAAAGTGTTTCTCTTTCTTATCAGCTTTGCACTTATATTGTCCGGGTGCAAGAAAGAACTCGAACTACCTGAGGCGCTGACCACGGCAATGGCGAACCTCAACACGGCATTTCAGGCCGTGGATGCGGAAATGGACATGGCAGCGGATCAAATGGCGTCGGAGGACATGGACACCACCCTGATACGGGCAGTGCTTGTGAACCTGGTCAATTCACCAACTATTGTGGACGAGTATTCCTGGGTTACCCCGGAAGGCATTCTAAAAATCATCGAACCGCCCATATACTACGCGTACCAAGGCGCTGATATCAGCCAGCAGGACCACATCATCAAGGTTTTTGAAACGAAGGAACCTGTCCTGAGTCTTTCATTTCTGGCTGTCGAAGGTTTCTATGCCGTTTCCGACATTCATCCGATCCTGAATAACAATACGGTATTGGGCGGGGTGGATGCCTTGATCAAAACACAGGATTTTCTGGCTGCTATCATGGAACCCATCCTGCAGGGGCAGGAATATGAACTATGGGTCATGGAAAAAGACGGCCAGATGATTTACAATCAGGATTTGATCGAAGTCGGGCTGAACGTTTTTACTGATCCCTACTATCAGGACTTTCCCGAATTCAGGACTGCCTGTGAAAAGATTAATGACGAGGAGAGCGGGACAACCTATTATTCCTTTTATAAAACCGGAACCACAATGCCTGTAACCAAGCTCACCTATTGGACAACCTTTGAGCATCACGGGACGGAATGGAAGATAGTGTGGGTAAAGCCCGAATAGAAGGCAAAAGGCAAAAGGAAAGGCAAAAGGCAAAAGGAAAGGCAAAAGGCAGAAG